>NZ_JBNFMU010000231.1:0-26100 GCF_049942315.1 Pseudomonas wayambapalatensis | reverse complement strand
TTGTACGTCCTCCCTTGCCCTAAAAGGTTTCCCTGCGGGGGGTGCCATTTCTTTTCCCTTTGTTCCCCAACACCCCCGCTCCCACAAAGGCGGTGGCACTCGTGGGTGTGAGTTGTGGGAGCGGGCTTGTCCCGCGATCACCGGCACAGCCGGTGCCATCCACCGCCGCATCTTCATCCTCCTCCCGGTTGCCCAGACCACCCCCTACCCGCTAAGGTCGCCGCCTTGATCCACGAGAGGCAACCATGGGCTACCTGATTATCGTCGCGCTGATCCAGGCGTTTTCCTTCAGCCTGATCGGCGAATACCTGGCCGGCCATGTCGACAGCTATTTCGCCGTGCTGGCGCGGGTGCTGCTGGCAGGGCTGGTGTTCCTGCCGCTGACCCGCTGGCGCCAGGTCGAGCCGCGCTTCATGCGCTCGATGCTGCTGATCGGCGCGCTGCAGTACGGCATCACCTATGTCTGCCTGTACCTGAGCTTTCGCGTGCTCACCGTGCCTGAAGTGCTGCTGTTCACCATCCTCACCCCGCTGCACGTCACCCTCATCGAAGATGCACTGAACCGCCGCTTCAACCCTTGGGCGCTGCTTGCGGCGCTGGTCGCGGTGGCCGGCGCAGCGGTGATCCGCTTCGACAGCATCAGCGGCGAGTTCTTCATGGGCTTCCTGCTCCTGCAACTGGCCAACTTCACCTACGCCGCCGGGCAGGTCCTGTACCGCCACCTGATTGCCCGCCACCCCAGCGACCTGCCGCACTACAAGCGCTTTGGCTACTTCTACCTGGGCGCGCTGATCGTCGTGTTGCCGGCCTTCCTGCTGTTCGGCAACGCCCAGCACCTGCCGAGCACCGACGTGCAATGGCTGGTGCTGCTGTTCCTCGGCCTGTGCCCGACCGCACTGGGGTTGTATTGGTGGAACAAGGGCGCCTGCCTGGTTTCCGGCGGCACCCTGGCGGTGATGAACAACCTGCATGTGCCGGTGGGCCTGCTGCTCAACCTGCTGATCTGGAACCAGCACGAACCGCTGGGGCGGTTGTTCATCGGGGGTGCGGTGATCCTCGCCTCGGTGTGGCTGAGCCGGCTGGGCGACCGTCGCAGCCCGGCGCTGGTCGGCAAGGCCTGAGGAGTCCATGCATACCATCCTGGTCATCGTCGCGCCGATCTTTGCGCTGATCCTGGCCGGCTACCTGTGCCGCAAGACCGGCAAGCTCGGCGAGCAGGCCGCTGCCGAAATCAATCGCATGGTGGTCTGGCTGTGTCTGCCGGCGCTGCTGTTCAAGGTGACCGCCACCGCGACCTGGAGCGAAATCTGGCACCCCGGCTTCATTGTCGCCTTCGGTGCTGGCGCGCTGGCAATGTTCTTCATCACCCTCGCTTGGCGCCTGTTCAGCGGCCACAGCCTGGTGGCTTCGAGCATCGATGGCCTGAGTGCGGGCTATGCCAACACCGGCTACATCGGCATCCCGCTGTGCCTGTTGCTGTTTGGCCAGCCAGGGCTGCAACCGGCGCTGATCTCGTCGCTGATCGTGGTCTGCCTGGTGTTCGCGATTTCCCTGACCCTGATCGAGATTGGCCTGCAGGAAGAACGCCAGATCGGCCGCGCTGTAATGCTGGTGGGCAATGCGCTGGCGAAGAACCCGCTGGTGATTTCGCCACTGGCCGGCGCCGCCTGGGCCATGTCCGGCCTGGGCCTGGCGGAGCCTGTGATGCATTTTCTCGACATGCTCGCCCTGGCCACCACGCCTTGCGCGCTGGTGTCGCTGGGCGCATTCCTGGCGCAGAAACGCAGCGGCGCGCAGGCCAGCCCCTGGCCGCTGGTGGGGCTCAAGCTGGTCGGGCAACCGGCGCTGACCTGGGTGCTGGCCTTCAAGGTGTTCAGCCTGCCGACCATGTGGGCGACCTCGGCGGTGCTGCTGGCGGCGCTGCCGACCGGGACCGGGCCATTTATGTTGGCTGAGTACTACAACCGTGAGGCGGGGCTCATTTCGCGCACCATCCTGCTGTCGACGGTGGCTTCGCTGCTGACCCTGACCGGGCTCATGTACCTGCTGGGTGTGGCGGGCTGACTGCTACGGGATGATCGCGGGACAAGCCCGCGCCTGTAGGACCGGCCGAGGATACGCGCAATTCAGCGAGTCTATGCGGCCAACTGAAATAGGGTTGGCCGAGAGCGGCGGCTTGCTGACCGTGACTGAATGCTCTCGACCCAAAGCCGACACGCGCGCAGCGAAGGCTGAGGCGAGACCGTCGTGTCTTGCGTAGCCGCGCGGTCAATGTCGGCGCGTGTCGTCAGCTTGCTGGATGGGGTAGCGGCGTCAAGCCACTATCTTTGATCGCTGCGTCGGCTTCTGGTGAGGCCAGGTAATCGAGCAGCGCCTGGGCTGCGGCGTGATGCTGGCTCTTGTTGACGACAGCGCCCGAATACAGGGTCATTTTCTGCGCTTCTGCCGGGATCAGACCAACGATGTCGATACCTTTTACTGGCTTAAGCTCACTTAGCTGTTGAAAGCCGATCTGTGCTTGGCCACGAGCGATCACTGCGCCTACGGGCTCGGCAGGTATCATGTGAGCCTTCGACTCGAACTGTTCACCAAGCTGCATGCGAGGGAACAGCGTCTTGGAAAGATATACCCCGCTTGCGCTGTCGGAGTAAGCGACAGAGCTGCTATCTTGCAGCACTTTGCGTAAGGTCTGCATGGTGCTTATGTCTGGCTTCGGTTCACCTTTGCGAACGGCCATGGCAATGAAAGATTTTCCGAGATCGATTCGACTCGTTTTGTCGGCTTGTCCACTGGCGACCAAGTTGTCGAGGGCCGAACCAACCATCAGCACAACATCCGCCTGCTCACCACGAGCGAGTCTGTTTGGGATGGCCTGTGGGGTATCCCCCATCGATGGTGCGGCTAGAATTTCCAGCTTCACGCCATATTTCTTCTCATACGCTGGCGCTACTTCGCGGATGGCGCCCATGATCCCGCCGGAACTCAGAACGGTCAGTGTTTCCTTACCGCCGTGTACAACGTCAGCAGCCGAGCAGGCGAATGAAGTGGTTAAGAGGGTGGCACAAAACAGCATTCGGAACATCGGAGCTTTCTCCACAGGTATACGCGCAAAATCCTACCTGGGCGAAACTCAAAGTTGTGATTAATCAGCGATTAAGAATGTTTTACTTTCTCCCCACCAATGGCATCTACAGGTAGAAAGTTGAGCTTCGTGGATGCGCTGTATTCCCCCCAAAATATCGTCTGGGGCCGCTCGCCGCCATCAAGCTGCCCCTGCACGGGTCCCGGCGCTATAGCGCCAGCAGTGCTGCTGCAAGTGCAGGCGGCATCACCAGCACCCCTAGGCGCAAAAAGTTCCAGGCGCTGACATGCGCCCCTTCGCGACGGATCGCCACCAACCACAAAAGGGTGGCCAGTGATCCGGTAATCGACAGGTTCGGCCCCAGGTCGACGCCGATCAGCAGCGCAGCCGTCACCTGCTGCGGCAGGGCCACCAGCGACCCCATGGACCCGGCTATCAGTCCAGTCGGCAAGTTGTTCATCAGGTTGCTGGCGATGGCCACGCCCACGCCCCCCACCCAACTGGCCCTGATCGTCGAGTCTGCGGCCAGAGCAGCCAGCCCCTGGGCAAGCTGCACTATCAGGCCGGTCTGGGCGACAGCTTCGACCAGTATGAACAAGCCCGCCACCAACGGCAGCACACCCCACGCCACATGGCGTAGCACCGGCATCGGGCTACGCCGCTGGCGTAAGTGGATCAGTGCTGTGGTTGCCACGCCGGCACAGAAGGTCGGCAGGCCTAGTGCCCGGTCCAGCGCTGAGGCCCCCAGCAGCAGAATCGCCGTGAGCACGATGCCCACTGCGCATAGACGGGCACCCAGAGACAGCGGCTGGTTATCCACATTCAGGGTCAGCGGTTGGCGGATCTGCCGGCGTTGGGTCAGGCGCAGCACCAGATAGGTCACAGCGATTGCCGCAAGCGATGGCAAGCTGAACTGCCTCAGCCACTCCAGTAGCGGGGGCATCTGGCTGCCGAAGACTACCAGGTTGGCCGGGTTGGAAATCGGCAGCACGAAACTGGCGGCGTTGGCGATGAAGGCGCAGATCAACAGGTAGGGCAAAGGCTCGGCCTTGGCAGCCTTGCACGCCGCATACACCGCGGGAGTCAACACCACCGCCGTTGCATCATTGGACAGGAACACGGTGACTAGCGTGCCCACCAGAAATACCAGGTCGAACAGCCTTTGCCCCGAACCTCGGGCGTGGCGGACCGCGTAGCGGGCCAGCCAGTCGAACAGCCCCTCCTGGCGTGCAAGCTCGGCCAGTACCATCATGCCGATCAGGAAGAGGTACACGTCGCCGCCTTCGGCCACTGCCGCCAGAGCGCTGCGCGGTGTGATCAGGCCCAGGCCTGTCAGTAGCAGCGCACCGCCCATGGCCCAGACGTATTCCGGGATCCGCCATGGGCGCAGGATGACACCGCAGGTTGCCAGAGCGGCTACCGTCCAGATGATCGAGGCATTTTCGCTGTAAGGCATGAGGCGTCTAGTTTCCGGCAGGGGTAGGCAGGGGCGATGGTGCGACGCGCGGGTGAGTCTCCGGCAGCGCCATCAGCACTATTGCGAAGGCGACCGCGGCAATGCCGGCCAAGGTCAGGAATGCCGCATCGTAGCCGGCTGCTTGAACAACCAGCCCGGCAATCCCAGGGCTGAGCGCAGCGCCCAGTCCGAACACCGCCGTCAGCGCGCCAAGGCTGAAATTGAAGCGCCCGGTGCCTTCGGTCAAGTCCTTGATCACGATCGGGAACAATGCTCCGAAGATGCCTGCGCCGATTCCATCGAGCAATTGCACGCCAACCAGCCAGAAGGGATTGTCGGACGCAACGTACAGGGCTCCGCGTAGCGGTAGGATGAAAAAGCCGGCCAGAAGGAACGGCCTGCGCCCCCAGGTCTCGGCCTTTGCCCCCACGAGCAGCGCCATCGGCACCATCACCAACTGCGCTGCGACGATGCAGGCGGATGTGAGTGGCGTGGCCAAGCGCAGGTCGACTTGCGATAGCTTCTGGCTCACCAGCGGCAGCATCGCCGCGTTGGCCAAGTGGAATAAAGCGCAGCACACAGCGAATACCAAGAGCGTGCGGTTGTGCAGGAGGACCCTGAACCTGGCAAGGTTTTCAGCACAACCCGGACCATGGACAAGGCCGCGAGCCACCTGGTGGTCGATGGCGGCTGCTGGCACACGCCACATCGCCACAATGCTGGCTACGGTCATGACCGCCATGAGATAGAACACCACCACCGGGCCGAACAGATACGCCAAGCCACCGGCCAGCAATGCTGAGCAGGCATTGCCCGCATGGTTGAACGTCTCGTTGCGACCCACCCTTCGCGTAAAGGCCTTGGGGCCTGTGATGCCCAGCGAGATGGCGGCAATCGCCGGAGCGAAAAGCGAGCCTGCTATGGCACCGATCGTCTGGGTCAAGGCCACCCCGGCGAACGACGAAATCCACGGCAGCAGCAGGCAGCTGCCGGTCACCAGCACGGCGGCGGTCACGACCACCGCGTGTTTGGCTGTCGTGCGGTCAATCAAGGCTCCCGCTGGAGTTTGCGCCACCAGTGCAGCAATGCCTGCCAGGCTCATCACCAGGCCAATGCTCGCCGGCTGCCACTGGTGCACGGCAAGTAGGTAGATGGCGAGGTAGGGGCCGAGTCCGTCACGCACGTCAGCCAGGAAGAAGTTCAGCCAGTCAAGGGCACGGTCGTGCGAAGCGGCGCAGCTTGAGTTTTCCATGGACGCAGTCTCTAAAAACAAGGGGGAGCGCGATGGGCAGTTACTGGACGCGCGCAGGTCTGATAAAGCTGCCGTCTGATGCCCATCAGTCCAAAGCACTTTCTGCACTGTAGGCCAGCGCGCCCCTATCTGTACGGAGCTCTGTCGTTGACATAGGACTTGCTCAAATGGTTCGGCACACGATCGCTCGGCACGCAGATCATTGCGGTTTAGGGGGGCAACCGATAAGTACGACTACGCGTTGCGCAAGCGAAGTACTGGCAGGGAGGCGCGAGTTGCTATGCGGCTTTTAGGTGGAAACCCAAGAGTTTGAGCTTCCATTGGTTATCGGATACGGCTTTTCATTGCAGAGGGCCGCTTTGCGGCCCTTTCGCGGGGCAATTCGGGGCGCCGAACCGCCGCATCCACAGGGGGAGCGCTTTTTAGGCCTCGCTCATCCGCTCGACCCGCGCCGCCAGCCCTGAGCGCATATCGCTACCACTAGGCTGCTGATACAAACTCAACCCAAACTCCGGCAACACCGCCAGCAGGTAATCGAAGATATCCCCCTGGATCCTCTCGTACTCGCCCCACACCGTGGTGCGGGTAAAGCAGTAGATCTCCAGCGGCACACCTTCGGCGCCGGTCTCCATCTGGCGAACCATGCAGGTCATGTCCGGATGCACCTCGGGGTGGTTCTGCAGGTAGGCGAGGGCGAAGGCGCGGAAGGTGCCGATGTTGGTCAGCTTGCGGCGGTTGGCCGAGAGTTCGGCGACCAGGCCCTGGGCCTCGTTCCAGTCGTGCAGCTCCTTGCGCTTGGTCGCCAGGTAGTCGCCGAGCAGGCGCACGCCGCCCAGGCGTTGTTCCTCTTCCTGGGTGAGAAAACGCACGCCTGTGGCGTCGATGAACAGGCTGCGCTTGATGCGCCGCCCGCCGGACTGCTGCATGCCGCGGTAGTTGCGGAACGACTCGCTCATCAGGCGCCAGGTGGGGACGGAGACGATGGTCTTGTCGAAGTTCTGCACCTTGACCGTGTGCAGGGTGATGTCGATCACATCGCCATCGGCGCCGACCTGGGGCATCTCGATCCAGTCGCCAACGTGCAGCATGTCGTTGCTGGTCAACTGCACGCTGGCAACGAACGACAGCAACGTATCCTTGTACACCAACAGCAGCACCGCCGACATTGCACCCAGGCCCGACAGCAGCAACAGCGGCGAGCGGTCGATCAGGGTGGCGACGATGACGATGGCACTGAACACCCACAGCGCCATCTTCGCCAGTTGCACATAGCCCTTGATCGAGCGGGTGCGTGCGTGTTCGGTGCGGGCGTAGATGTCCAGCAGGGCGTCGAGCAGGCACGACACCGCCAGGGTCATGAACAGCAGGGTGAAGGCCAGCGCAAGGTTGCCCAGGAAATGCTGCGCGGTATCGGACAACTCCGGCACCAGGCGCAGGCCGAACTGCACCACCAGTGACGGCGTGGTCTGCGCCAGGCGCTGCAGTACCTTGTTGTCGCGCAGGTCATCGAGCCACCGGAGCGTGGGCTGACGGGCCAGCAGACGGCTGACGTGCACCACCAGCAGGCGTGCCAGGCGGCCTACCAGCAGCGATACCAGCAACAGCACGCCAAGGCCGAGGGCCGCGTGCAGCAGTGGATGTTGGTCGAGAACGCCCCAGAGGTCGAGGGTGTCGTGCCAGAGTCGTTGGATGTCCATGGGATAAGGCCGATATTCACAGTAAACGAAGCGCAGTCGATGCGCGGAAGTCGCCGATGGTGCCAAAAGAAACTCGGCTCTGGCCACGGAAAACGTTACCCTATGCAACCGAATTGTCCGCATCTGTCTGAGGTACACCCGTGTTTTCCCAATTCGCCCTGCACGAACGCCTGCTCAAAGCCGTGGCCGAGCTTAAATTTGTCGAGCCGACCCCGGTGCAGGCGGCGGCCATTCCCCTGGCCCTGCAAGGGCGTGACCTGCGGGTCACGGCGCAGACCGGCAGCGGCAAGACCGCAGCCTTCGTGCTGCCGCTGCTCAACCGCCTGGTCGACCTGAGCGGGCCGCGGGTCGAGATCCGTGCGCTGATCCTGCTGCCGACCCGCGAGCTGGCCCAGCAGACCCTCAAGCAGGTGCAGCTGTTCTCGCAGTTCACCTACATCAAGTCTGGCCTGGTCACTGGCGGCGAAGACTTCAAGGAGCAGGCCGCGATGCTGCGCAAGGTGCCGGACGTGCTGATCGGCACCCCGGGCCGTCTGCTCGAGCACCTCAACGCGGGCAACCTCGACCTCTCGCACGTGCAGGTGATGATCCTCGACGAAGCCGACCGCATGCTCGACATGGGCTTTGCCGAAGACATGGAGCGCCTGTGCAAGGAGTGCGAGAACCGCGAGCAGACCCTGCTGTTCTCCGCCACCACTGGCGGTGCAGCGCTGCGCGACATCATCGGCAAGGTATTGAAAGACCCTGAGCACCTGATGCTCAACAGTGTCTCGCAACTGGCCGAAGGCACCCGTCAGCAGATCATCACCGCCGACCACGACCAGCATAAAGAAGCGATCGTGCAGTGGCTGCTGGCCAACGAGACCTTCGACAAGGCGATCATCTTCACCAACACCCGCGCCCTGGCCGACCGCATCTACGGTCACCTGGTGGCCAAGGACGTGAAGGCCTTCGTCCTGCATGGCGAGAAGGACCAGAAGGACCGCAAGCTGGCCATCGAGCGCTTCAAGCAGGGCAGCTCCAAGGTACTGGTGGCCACCGACGTGGCGGCCCGTGGCCTGGACATCGACGGCCTGGACCTGGTGATCAACTTCGACATGCCGCGCAGTGGTGACGAGTACGTGCACCGCGTGGGCCGTACCGGCCGTGCCGGTGGCGAAGGCCTGGCGATCTCGCTGATCACCCATAACGACTGGAACCTGATGTCGAGCATCGAGCGCTACCTCAAGCAGCAGTTCGAGCGCCGGGTCATCAAGGAGGTCAAGGGCACCTACAGCGGGCCGAAGAAGGTCAAGGCGTCGGGCAAGGCGGTTGGCGCGAAGAAGAAAAAGGTCGACAAGAAGACCGGCGACAAAAAGGCCGCCGCCAAGCGCAAGCCGACCGCCAAGCCTCGCCCGAACGCGCCGCTGAGCAGCTCGGACGGCTTGGCACCGCTGAAGAAGCGTACGCCTAAGGCAGAATAACCCCCCATCCCTGTGGGAGCGGCCTCGTGCCGCGATCGGGCGCGAAGCGGCCGCAACCCAGTCACCGCGGTGTTCCAGAGACATCCCGGCGGCCTGGTTTGCGGCCGCGTCGCGTCCGATCGCGGCACAAGCCGGGGCGCCGAACTGCCACTCCCACAAAGAGCGTCAGGCTTCTTGATTCAGCCCGCCTTTTGCTCCGCCTCTTTCAACTCCTTCACCCGCTTGTCGATCAGCTGGCATTTGTCCGGCAAGTCCTTGCTCGCAGCCCCCAGATCCATGCCCTGGAGCTCATCGTTGATCTCCTTGGCCTTCTGCGGGTTCTGCTCGGTCAGTTGAGTCACCAGCTTGGCCAGCTCCTCGCGCTTTTGCGTGGCTTCTTCCGGTGTGCAGGCCCAGGCGGGCAGGGCGCAGGACAGGGTGGCGAGCAGGGTGATGCGGCATATAACGTTCATGGCGCTTGCTCCTTGTGCAGTCTATCGGTGGAGTCTGGCCGGCCAGCAAAGGTTCAGCATGTAGCTGTTTGCCCTTGATGTGATGGCAAATTGACGCCAAAAGGCCATCTCTGTATTCTCCGTCCCCACTTTTTCACCGCCCAGGGACTGGAACATGGCGATAGGGTTTCGCACACGCCTTTGCAGCGCGATTCTCATGCTGACTGCCAGCATGCCTGCCCTGGCGGCCTCGCCGCTGGAGCAGGATCTTATACGCGACCGCCAGGATCGCCTGCTGCAAGAGCAGCAGCGGCGCATCGAAGAGCTGCGCAACCTGCCCGGCAGCACGGCGCCGCCGAGTGCCGTACCGGCGACTGAAGACACCCGCTGCTTCACCATTCGCTCCATCACCCTCAAGGGTGCCGACAGCCTCACCGAGACCGAGCGCGAGCGCCTGCTCAAGCCGTTCATTGGTCAGTGCCTGGGTGTCAGCCAGCTCAACGAGCTCCTCAAGGTCATCACCAACCATTATCTGGATCGTGGCCGAGTGACCAGCCGCGCCTACTTGCCGCAGCAGGACCTGTCCACCGGGCATCTGCAGGTGTTGGTGGTAGAGGGGCGCCTGGAGAGTTTGCGCGCAGCTCCCGACAGCAGGCTGAGCGAGCGGGAGCTGGCCATGGCTTTTCCCGGCGCGCCCGGTGAGCCTCTGAACCTGCGTGAGATCGAGCAGATGGTCGACCAGCTCAACCGTCTGCCTTCGAACAAGGCGCAGATGGAACTGGTCCCTGGCGAGGCGGTGGGTGGCAGCCAGGTGCTGGTACGCAATCAGGCGCAGAAGCCCTGGCGGGCTTCCTTGTCGCGCAACAACGAAGGCCAACGCAGCACCGGCGAGCAGCAGGTCAACCTAGGCTTCGAGTGGGATAGCCCGCTGGGCCTGGCCGACCAGTTGGTGCTACGCGGTGCCCACGATGTGGTCAGCGATCACACCAAGGGGGCGAAGAACGGGGTGCTGGCCTACAGCCTGCCCTGGGGCTGGTGGAACTTCTTGTACAGCTACAGCGCGTCCGACTACCGCTCCGTAGGCCAGGCCAACGGCTTCGACTTCAAACAGACCGGCGATAGCCAGAATCATCAATTGCGCGTCGATCGTGTACTGCATCGCGACGCCACAAGCAAGACCTCGGTCAACCTGGGCGTTGCCCATCTGCGCACCCGCAACTACATCGAAGACAGCCTGCTGCGAGCCAGCAGCAATCGTCTGAGCGAAGCGCAGTTCGGCATCAACCACGGTCGGCGCCTGGGCACGGCCTTCGTCAACCTTGACCTGGGCACGCAGGAGGGCATTGGTGCCTTCGATGCCCAGGGCAACGGTAATCCGCGACCTGGCGAGCCGGTGGCGCGCTATCGCAAGTACACCGCGACGGTCAGTTACGTGCAGGGCTTTGAGGTATTCGGCGAGCAGTTGAGCGTTACCAGCCTGGCTACTGCCCAGCGCAGCGAGGACGTGTTGTTCAGCCCGCAGCGCATAAGCCTGGGTGGGTTGTCGTCTGTGCGTGGTTTCAAGGACCAGTCGCTGTCCGGCGACAGCGGCGCCTACTGGCGCAGCGACCTGCGCTGGACGCGCCCGGTGACCTGGTCCGTCGCACAGCCGGTGATTGCCGAATACGGGATGGGCCTGGGCTACGACCTGGGTGTGATCCGCAACGACCGCTACAACGGCGACCGCCATGGCCGTGCCAGCAGCCATTCGCTGGAGCTGTTCGCCCGGGGTCGTCACCTGGCGGCCAGTGTGACTTTTGCCCGCAGCCTCGAACGCCCGGATGCCCTGCCCGACAAGGAGCATCCGGTATACCTGCGGCTCGATTTCTTCATCTGATTCGTGCTTTGAGCCCCGAGAGAACACATGGACGTTCGCCTTTTCACCTTCCTGGCTCGCCAGCCTTCGGCGCGCCTGCAACCCCGCCTGCAATTCTGCGGTGTGTCCAAGCGCGCGCAGGCCTTCCTTTTGGCCAACGTCATGTTCTGGCAGCCACTGTGGGCGCAGGCTGCCGAAGGGGTGATGGTCAGCGGCGGCAATACCAGTGTCGGTCAGGCGGGCAACGGCGTGCCGATCGTCAATATTGCCGCGCCCAACGGCAGTGGCCTCTCGCATAACCAGTTCAGCGATTACAACGTCGGCCAGCAGGGGCTGATCCTCAACAACGCCACCAGCCGTACGCAGCAGACGCAACTGGGCGGCATCATCGTCGGCAACCCCAACCTGCAGGGCACGGCGGCGAGCATCATCCTTAACGAAGTCAACGGCGCCAACTCCAGCCAGCTACGCGGCTATACGGAGGTGGCGGGGCAGTCGGCCCATGTCATCGTCGCCAACCCGCATGGCATCACCTGTAATGGCTGCGGCTTTATCAACACGCCCCAGGTGACCTTGACTACGGGTACGCCGGTGATCGACAACGGTCAATTGACCCGCTACCAGGTGGAGCAGGGCAGCGTGGCGATCGAAGGTGCCGGGCTCAATGCCAGCAACGTCGACCGCTTCGAGATCATCACCCGCAGTGCGCAGATCAATGCCGGGCTGCAGGCCAGGCGCCTGGATATCGTCGCCGGACGCAACGATGTCGATGCCCGGACGCTCGCGGCGACGGCTCGAGCCGAAGAGGGTAGCGCCAAGCCGACGCTGGCTATCGACAGCTCTGCCCTGGGCGGCATGTATGCCGGGGCCATCAAGCTGGTGGGCACCGAAGCCGGCGTAGGGGTCAAGCTCGATGGCCAGATGGCCGCCAGCGGCGGCGACATCCAGCTCGATGTCAACGGGCAACTCACCCTGAACCAGGCCAGCGCCAGCGGCGCGGTGACGGTGCGGGCGGCAGGTGTCGATCTCCAGGGGCCGGTTCATGGCGCGTCGCGCGTCGAAGTGCTCAGCAGTGCCGAAGTGGTCAATCGTCAGGCGCTGACCGCAGGCGCCAAGCTGCAGGTCCAGGCCGCCGGCACCCTGAGCAACCTGGGCGTGATCGAGAGCGGGGTCAACACCGACGGCAGCCGCAATGCCCAAGGCGATATCGACCTGGCCGCTGGTGCGCTGGTCAATACCGGCAAAAGCATCGTTGCCAGCCGTGACCTGAGCGCCGACATTCGTGGCTCGCTGGACAACCGCGGCGGCACGCTGAGCGCCGCCCAAGACCTGCGCAGCCACGTCGGTGTGCTGGACAACAGCGCCCAGGGCCGCGTTCTGGCAGGCCGCGACCAGACTGTGCAGGCTGCCAGCCTGATCAACGATCAGGGCGGGCAGGTCGTTGCCACGCGTGCCCAGCAGATCACCGCAACCCGGGTCAGCAACCGCGCCGGGCAGCTCGCCGCTGGCGAGCGCCAGGCCATTGCCGCGCAGCAGGTGGACAATGACAGCGGGCGTATCAGTGCCGGCCGCGAACTGGCCGTGACCGCCAGCAGCACACTGGATAACCGCGCCGGTACCCTGGCCGCCGACCGTGAGCTGCACCTCCAGGCGGGCAGCCTCGGCAACCGTGACGGTGGACGCATCGCCAGCACCGGCCAGCTCGATGTCCAGGCCGGCAGCCTCGACCAGCGCGGCGGCGGCCAATTGCACGCCGACCAGGCGTTGAGCCTGGACCTGCGCGGCGGGCACCTGGAGAACAGTGACGGCGGCTTGATCAGCAGCCCTGGTACGCTGCGGCTGCTGGGCTTGGGCAGCGTCGGCAACCGCGCCGGCGAGATCTCCTCGGCTCAGGGCTACCAGCTTGCCACGCGCCAGCTGGATAACCGCGGTGGCAAGTTGCTGAGCGGCGCCGACCTGCAACTGGCGATTGTCGAGCAGTTGAACAACGGTGCAGGCCTGATCGCGGCACAAGGGCTGGCGCTCACTGCCGCCGAACTGCTCAATGGCCAGGGTACCTTGCAGGCGCGTGGCACCCTGGCTGCACAGGTCAAGGGCCGGTTCGACAACCGTGGCGGGCTGACCAGCGCGGTCCTGGCCGCCGACGTTCAGGCGCTCGCGCTGGACAACCGTGGCGCACGCATGACCAGCCAGCAGAGCCTGAGCCTGAGCAGCGCCAGCCTGGACAACAGTGAAGGCGGGCGCCTGGACGCTGATCAGGCACTCACCCTCGATCTGCTGCATGGTCATTGGAACAACGCTGGCGGGCGCCTGCACAGTGCAGGTGCGTTGGTGTTGCGCAATCTGGCGAGCGTGGACAACCGTCACGGCGAGATGCATGCCAGCAGCGGTTTCACCTTCGCCGCCGACAGCCTCGACAACCAGGATGGCAGCCTGTCGTCCAATGGTGCGCTGATCCTGCGTATCGCCGCCGTACTCGATAACAGTCGCGCCTTGATCAGCGCCGAGCAGCTGGACCTGAGCGCCGGTGACGTGCTCAACCTCGATGGCCGTGTGCAGGCCCGTCAAGGGCTCACCCTGAGCGTTCAGGGCGCGCTCGACAACCAGCGCGGCAACCTCGGCGGGCAGACCCTCGATGCCCACCTCGGCCGCCTCGACAACCGCGCCGGTCGCGTGCAGACCGATGCGGGACTGACCCTGACCAGCGCCGCTGTGCTGGACAACCGCAGTGGCGCCGTGAGCGCCGGTCAGTCGGCAAGTATCGACAGCGGTGACCTCGACAACACCGGTGGGCAACTGTACGCCGCCGATCATCTGAGCCTGAATGCCGCACGCTTGGACAACGGCACTGCCGCGCGCCTGCATGCTGGTCAGAGGCTGCAGGTCAGCGCCACGCAAATGCACAACGTCGGGCAAGTGTTCAGTGGCGCCGATCTGCTGCTGAACCTGCGCGGCGGTCTGCTCGACAACCAGGGCGGCCTGATCAATGCACCTGGCCAGTTGCTGCTTCGACAACTGGCTCAGGTCGACAACCGCGGCGGCGAGATCTCCTCTGCGCGGGCCTTCGAACTGCTGGCTGACAACCTCGACAACCGGGGTGGCAAACTGCTCTCCGAGCAAGCACTCACCTTGCGCATCGCTCGCGCCCTGGACAACAGCGTCGGCGGGCGCCTGGCTGCACCGCTCATCGATCTGCACAGCACGGCACTGATCAACAACGCCGGAGTGCTCGCCGCCACTCAGCGCCTGGACCTGCAGGCTGAAAGCCTCGACAACCGCCAGGGCGAAGTGCGTGCTGCGCACCTGAATGCGCGACTTGGCCAACTGGACAACCGTCAGGGCCTGTTGCAGGTCGAGCAGGATGCCGAGTTGCAGGTGACGACGCACCTGGACAACCGGAACGGCACGTTGCAGGCCGGCGGGCCGCTGACGCTCGACGCCGGCAGCCTCGACAACAGCGCCGGGCAACTGACCAGTGATGCAGGCCTGCGCGCCCGAATCGCTGCCGGCTTGCTCAACCGTGGCGGCCTGCTCGCAGCCGGTGCTCAGTTGCAATTGAGCGCCGGCAGCCTCGACAACCAGGCCCAGGGACGATTGCTGGGCAAGGCCGGGCTGAGCCTGAGCGGCGAGTACCTGGACAACCGCGCTGGGCGTCTGCTCAGTGGCAATGCCCTGACCCTGGTGCTCGGTCAGGTGGACAACCGGGGCGGCATGGTCAGCGCCGAGGCCGGCATCGAGCTGCTTGGCCAGCGCCTGGACAACAGTGCCAGCGGCCTGTTCGAAGGCAAGGGCCCGTTGCGCCTGGAACTGGCTGAACTGAGCAACGCCCAGGCCGGTCGCGTTACCAGTGGCGCGACCCTCAGCCTCATCGGCGTCAACCTGGATAACCGCAACGGCGGTCGTGTCACAAGTCAGGGTGCACTGCTGGCCGAACTCATCGGGCTCGACCAGCGAGGCGGCGGACAGTTGCTCAGCGACACCGCCCTGACCGTCGACATGCGCGGCGCGCGGCTCGACAACCGTCAGGGCCTCATCCACACCGCCGGCCAACTGCTGTTGCGCCAGCTCGGCGAGGTCGACAACCGCGCAGGTGAGATCTCCAGCGCGCGCAGTTTCGAGCTGGTCGCCCAGCGTCTGGACAACGGTGGCGGCCAACTGATCAGTGATGACGCACTGCTCATCCGTGTGGCGCAACAGTTGCGCAATAACCAGGGCCTGGTACAGGCCGACCAGCTTCAGGTGGTGGCCGGCACGCTGGATAACCAGCACGGCACTCTCGGCGCCGGGCAACGCCTGGACCTGCAGGTGGCTGCCGAGGTAGACAATCGCGGCGGCGAGCTGTCCAGCAGCGGTCAGACCCAGGTTCGCGCTGCCAGCCTGGACAACCAGGACGGCGCCGTACTGGGCGACGACAGCACGACCCTGACCCTGAGCGACGCTCTGGACAACCGCGGCGGTACCCTGGCTGCCGGCAACGCCTTGCAGGTCGAGAGCGCGGGCCTGGACAACAGCGCCCAGGGCAGCCTGGTCAGCGACGGCAACCTGCACGTACGCAGCACCGGCCTGTTCGACAACCAAGCTGGCGAACTGCGTGCCCGTGGCCTGATCGACCTGGCCCTGGGCCGTCTGGACAACCGTGGCGGCGTCGTCTCCGGCAAGCAACTGCTCAGCCTGCAGGCGAACAGCGTCGATAATCAGGCTGGCCTGCTGCATGCCGACAGCCTGTTGCAACTGCTGGTCGACCGCTTCGATAACCGCCAGGGGGTGACGCGCAGCAAGGACCGCCTGGATTACCAAGGTTCCACGCTGGACAACCGCGAAGGCCTGCTCAGCGCCGGCGGGCCACTTGATCTGCGCCTGGCCCAGGTCGACAACAGCAGGGGTCGTATCGCCACTCGCGGTAATCTCGACGCCAGTGTTGGCACCTTGCAGCAGCAGGGTGGCGAGTTGATCGCCGAAGGTCGGCTCACCCTGCACGGCGATAATGCCGACAACCGAAGCGGTGGCCTGATCGCCGGCAACACGGGTCTCGACCTGCAGGTCGGTATGCTCGACAACCGTGGTGGCCAGCTCAGCAGCCTGGCGCAGGCTACTCTGGGCGGCACACAGCTGGACAACAGCGACGGTGGCAAGCTGATCGCCGGCACGTGTCTGGCCCTGACCGTCGAACGCCTGCTCAACCGCAATACGGCGCTGGTATTCGCCCAGCAGGTCGAATTGCGTGCTGCGCGGGTGGACAACCAGGGCGGTTCGATCGCTGCCGGGCAGGCTCTGCACCTGGTGCTCGACAACGGCGGCGTGCCACTGGCCGAGGCGCTGCTGGACAACCGCGGCGGACGCCTGGACAGCGCTGGCCGCCTGATCCTGGAAGGCGGGCAACTGCTCAACCAGGCAGGCCAGCTTTCCAGCCATGGTGAATTGTCCCTGACGGGCATCCAGGCGCTGGACAACCGCGGCGGCACCATCGAGACCGACGCGGCGCTGACACTGGCCAGCGCCAGCCTCGACAACCGTGACCACGGCCGCATCACCGCCGAGGGTGACAATCACCTGAGCAGCGGTGCTTTGAGCAACGGCCAGGGCGGCCTGATCAGCAGTGGGCAACTGCTGCAAGTGCGCGCCGGTCAGGTCGGCAACCAGGCCGGCACCTTGGCCGGACGTCAGGTCCAGGCCAGCGTCAGCGGTCTCGATCAGCACGGCGGTGAACTGTTCAGCCTCGATGGCCTGAACCTGGACCTCAACGGCGGTGTGCTGGATAACAGTGCCGGGCTTATCCGCGGCCCGGGCAGCCTGTTGCTGCACAACCTTGGTCAGGTCGACAACCGCGATGGCGAGATCTCCAGTCTGGTCGGCTTCGAGCTGGCCGCGGACGGTCTGGACAACACCGGTGGCAAGCTGCTCTCCGGCGCCAGCCTGACCTTGCGCATCGCCCGGCAAATGGACAACCTGCGCGGCCTGGTCAGTGCGCGCAGCCTGCAGTTGCAGGCTGCCGGCCTGGACAACGGCGCCGGTCTGATCAGCAGCCGCGGCGACCTCCAGGTGCAGGTCGACGGCCTGCTGGGCAACGCAGCGGGCACATTACAGGCTGACGGCAAGCTGTTACTGGTGGCCGGCAGCGTGTTCAACGGCAAAGGCCAGTTGTCTGCCAGATCGGGTCTGCAAGCGCGCCTGGGCAGCCTGGACAATCAGGCTGGCCAGATTGCCAGCGACACTACGCTGAACCTGCAGGCCGACACCCTCGATAACCGTGACAAAGGCCTGCTCGCCGCCAAGAGCCTGTTGACCGTGCACAGCGCTGCCTTCGACAACCGCGCTGGCGAAGTCTCCGGGCAGGGCGAAGTGCGCCTGAGCGGGCAGCGCTTGGATAACGGCGCTGGCTTGATCCTGGCCAAGGGCGCGCTGGTCATCGAGCAGCACACTCTGCTCAACGCCATGGGGCTGGTGTCCAGCGTGGGGCCGCTGACCCTCACCGGCACGCGGCTGGAAAACGCCGGCGGTACACTGCGCAGCGGCGCCGACCTGAGTGTCGAGCTGGACGACGGCCTGCTCAACCAGAATGGGCGTCTGGACAGCGACGGCGCGCTGAGCGTCAGCGCCGCAAGCATCGACAACGATCACGGCGTGCTGTCCGGTGCCAGCGACCTGCTGTTGCGCAGCCAGGGCACGCTGGGCAACGCCGGGGGGCAGATCCTGGGCGACGCGGGCCTGGAACTGAGAGCGGCGCACCTGGATAACCGCGACGCTGGTACGGTCAGCGCCAAGGGCCTGCTGAGTATCAGCGCCGCCAGCGTCGACAACCTTTCCGGCGCCCGCCTGAGCAGTGCCGATCGCCTGCGCATCGAGGCTACCCAGCTCGATAACAGTGGCGGACGCATCACTAGTCAGCAGGCCTTGCAGGCCAACCTCGGCAGCCTGCGCCAGCATGGCGGCACGCTTTATAGCGCCAGCGGCGTGGCAATCGATCTGGCCGGCGGTACCCTCGACAACCAGGGCGGGCTGATCAATACCCCAGGTCAACTGCTGCTTACGCGCCTTGGCCGGGTCGACAATCGTGGCGGTGAAATTTCCAGTGCCAACGCCTTCACCCTGGCGGCCGCCGAACTGGACAACGGCAACGGTCGCCTGCTCGGCAACCAAGGCCTGAACCTGATCGTCGCGCGCAGCCTGGCCAACCTCAAGGGCCAGATCGCCGCCGCCAGCCTCTCGGTCAGCGCCGCCAGCCTGGACAACGGCGCGGGCCTGCTGACCAGCCGCGGCGATCTGCAACTGGACGTTGCCGGTCAGTTGGCCAACCAGGGTGGCGGGCTGCTCAATGCCGGTCGCGCACTCGTGCTGAACAGCGCGAGCCTGGCCAACCAAGGCGGTCAGTTGCTTGCCAGCGAACGACTGACCCTCGTGACCGGCCAACTCGACAACGGCAACAAAGGCTTGATCAACAGCCAGGCAGGTCTGGATCTGACAGCCACCGACGTCAACAACGACGGGGGCGAACTTTCCGCTGGCGCGGCGCTGCAGATCAAGGCACGCCAGTTCAGCCAGCAGGGCGGACGCCTGCTCGGCGACAGCACCTTGGCCCTGCTGCTGGGCCTGGATGGCGGCGGCCTGAACAACCGCGACGGGCTGATTCGCGCCAAGGGTGCCCTGACCTTGGCCAACCTGCGCGACCTGGATAATCAGCGTGGCGAGATCGCCAGCGACCTGGGCTTCGACCTGGCAGCACGGACCCTGAACAACGACGGCGGCCGGTTGATTTCGGCCCAGCGCCTGGGTGTCGGCAGCGGCGTGTTGAGCAACCAGGGCGGTCTGGTTTCCGGCTGGCAGAGCCTGTCGGTCAGTGCCGACAGCCTGGACAACCGCAACCAGGGCACGCTCTCCAGTCGCGCCGGCGACCTGGACCTGAGCGTCACTTCCAACCTCGACAACAGCAGCGGTGGCGCCCTGGTCAGCCAGGGCGCGCTGCGCCTGAACGCGGCTGCGCTGGACAACCGTAGCGGCTACCTGGCCAGCGGCGGATCCCAGCGCCTGCACCTGCTCGGCGCCCTGGACAACCGTCAGGGCCGCATCGATGCCGGTGGCGACCTGTTCATCCAGGCCGCCAGCCTCGACAACCGCAGCGCCAACGTCATCAGCCAGGGCTTGCTCAGCCTGGACCTGGCCAGTCTGCTGAACAACGCCCAGGGCCAGTTGCTCGCGACCAGCGCCTTGCAGGTGCTGGGCAACGCGACGCTGCTCAACCAGGGTGGTCAACTGGCCAGCCAGGGCACCCTGCAGTTGGCAGGCAGCCGTCTGGACAACTCTGCCCAGGGCACCCTGGCCGCCAACGGCGCGGTAGCCGTGACGCTCGCCGACACCCTGGCCAACGACCAGGACGGCCTGATCTCCAGCCGTGACGCCAGCGTCAGCCTGCAAGCCGCCAGCCTGACCAACCAAGGCGGTGCGGTACAGGCCGGCCAGGCGCTCGATGTGCGCCTGCAGCAAGTGCTGGACAACCAGCGCGGCAAACTGATCGCCCAGCAGGGCCCGCTGGCGCTGTCGGCCAGCAGCACGGACAACCGCGGCGGTGTGCTGGCCAGCCTTCACGGGCTGCTGCAGGCGCAGGTCGCCGGCCTGTTGCGCAACGACCAAGGCGGCACGCTGCAGGCCAGCCAGCTCAACCTCGTTGCCCTCGGCGGCCTGAACAACCAGGGCGGTCGTCTGGCGGCGCAGGCAGGGCCTCTGGTTATCCGTACTCAACAGTTGGACAACCGTGATGGCGGCCTCTACGGCCAGGGCCAGGTCACCCTCGAGGCGACTGCGCTGGACAACAGCGCCGGTGGCAAGCTCGCCGGTCAAGCGCTGGACTTGACCCTTGGCGGTGCTTTGTACAACCGCGCAGGAATCATCGAAAGTGACAGCCGCCTGGGCCTGGTCGCTGCCACCCTCGACAACCAGGGCGGCCAATTGCGCAGCCTTGGCGGCGCCCAGAGCCGCCTGCAGGTTACCGGGCTGCTCGACAACCGCACTGGCGCCCTTGAAATCGGCAGCCAGGACTTCAACCTGCAGGCCGGCACCTTCCTCAACCAGCAGGGCCGCCTGCTGCACGGTGGCAGTGGCGACCTGCAGATCGGCATGGCCAACCTCAGCAATGCCGGCGGTGACATTGCCACCCTTGGCGGCCTGACCCTGGAGGCGGCCAGCTGGACCAACAGCAGTGTGCTGCAGGCCGCGCGGCTGACGCTCAACGTCGGCGAGCTGACCCAGACAGCCTCCGGGCAGTTGCTGGCGACCCAGCGGCTGTCGGGAAGTGGCGGCAATTGGCTCAACGACGGCCGGATCATCAGTGATGGAAGCCTCGACCTGCACCTTGGCGGACGCTATGCCGGCAATGGTCGCACCGCCAGCCTTGGCCAACTGGGCATCGATGCCGGGCAGCTAGAGCTTGGCGTCACCGGCAGTATCGCCGGGGGCGACAACACGCGTATCGCAGTAGCCGGTCAAGTGTCGAACCAGGGCCGCCTGACCTCGGCACGCAACTTCGAAATGCTGGCTGGGAGCATGACCAACGTCGGAACCCTGGCCGCCTCGCAGGACTTGACGGTCGTCAGCCAGGACCTGCGCAACGTCCAGGCTGCCGATGGCAGCCGTGGTTTCATGTTCAGTGGCCAGAACATGAGGCTTCAGGTGGGCGCTTTCAGCAACGAATACGCCGATGTCTACAGCCTCGGCAATCTGCTGGTCGGCGGTGTGACGGGCGGAACGCGGGCAAACAGCGTGCTCAACAGTTCTGCCAGTATCGAAGCGGCGGGTGATATCGACCTGCAGGCCGCCAGCGTGATCAACAAGCGTGAAAAATTCCGTTCGGACACGCAGGTGACCAGCGGTTCGATCAGCATCTACTGCGTCCAGCATTGCGGTCGCCCTGGCGGCAAGTGGGTGCGCGGGCCGGCGTTCATTTCGCAGACGGTTTCCACCGTTGTGCATGAAGATTCGCCCATGGCAATGCTGATGGCTGGCCGTAACCTGACGATTGCCAGCACTGCACTGAACAACGAATTCAGCCTGATCTCCGCCGTCAACGACCTGGCCATTGACAGTGCCAATATCTCCAATGTGGCCGGCGGTTCGGCTTCGGGGACTGACCGCCATCAGATCGGCAAGGACGTGAAGATCGCCGGTCGTTACTTCTACGAAATGATCGATGCGGTGGCCGCCTACGATCAGGCCCATCCGCAATCTGGGCCGTTCGATCCGGTGGCGTTCAAGGCTTTGGTCGACAAGTTCGACCCGGGTGTGTTCATCGGGATCGATGACAAGATCAAGGTCGAGGGTGGCGCCCCGGTGGCCCCTGCGATCATCCAGGCCGGTGGCAAGGCAAGGCTGACCGCCAGCAACGACATCAGCAACATCGTGGTGCAGAACACCGCGTCATCCATCAGCCAGCGGTCTTCGGACACTACGGTCTCCGGCGGGGCCCAGCCGACCATCGTCACGATTCATCAGCAACTGCCGCCTGACCTCGCCCAGCAGCAGGTCAACCCGCTGACCCTGCCCGGCTTCAGCCTGCCCACCGGTCAGAACGGCTTGTTCCGCCTCAGCGCCCAGGCTGCCAACCAGGCCAAGGCCAGCGCTACGTCCAGCGTCCCGACCCAGTGGCAACTGGGCAGCGCGAGCATCGACCTGCAACAGCGCCAGCAGCCCACGCCGCTTGTGCAGGGCCGCAGCGTCGATCTCGCCGAGCTGGCCGCCGTCGCTGGCAGCGACCGCGCCCTGCAGGCGCATCAGCGTCAGGCCGCAGGTCTGGACCCGGCCGCCACCAACGTGCGCGTGGCCGCCATCGATCAGGCCCAGGGGCCGGGTACATTGCCCAGCCGCAGCGGCGAAGTGGCCGCCAGCCAAGGCACGTCGAGCCAGGTAGGAGGGGCCGCCGACGGGTTGCACTGGTCCACTGCACAGCCTGGGCCGAGCACGCCAATCACGCTTGCACAGCCCTCCACCGAGACCATCCTTGCGCGCGACACCAGCCTCCCGGCAATGACGTCGGTGGCCGCGCCGACGCTCCAGCAGGCCCTCCCGACCGTCGCCAGCACCGTCTCCACCGCCATGACACTGCCCGCGGCGCAGAGCATCCCGCGGGTGCAGGGCGTTCCGGCCAATACTGGCACCCCGCAGCCGCACAAGTACCTGATCGAGACCAATCCGGTACTCACCGACCTCAAGCAGTTCATGAGTTCGGACTATCTGCTTGGCAACCTCGGCTACGACCCTGACCAGAGCTGGAAGCGCCTGGGCGACGGTTTCTACGAGCAGCGTCTGATCCAGCAGGCGGTGGTCGCCCGCACCGGTCAGCAATTCATCGATGGCCAGGCCGACGGCGAGGCCCTGTACCGCCACCTGATGGACAACGCTCTGACGAGCAAGAACCAGCTCGACCTCCAGGTCGGCGTCAGCCTCAGCGCCGAGCAGGTCGCCGCCCTGACTCACGACATCGTCTGGCTTGAACAGCACGAGGTGATGGGCGAGCAGGTGCTGGTGCCGGTGCTGTACCTGGCCCACGCCAACAACCGTCTGGCGCCCAACGGCGCCCTGATCGCCGGCAACGACCTGACCCTGGTCGCCGGCCAGAACCTGGACAACAGCGGCACCTTGCGGGCCAGCAACAACCTCTCCGCCAGCGCCGGCCACGACCTCGACAACAGCGGCCTGATCGAGGCCGGTAGCCGTCTGGACCTGCTGGCTGGCAATCGCATCGTCAATGGTGCCGGCGGCCTGATCAGCGGCCGCGACGTCAGCCTCACCAGCCTCAGCGGCGATGTGGTCAACGAGCGCAGCGTCAGCAGCCATGCCAGCGGTGCCGGTGCGTACAGCAAGCGTGCTGACTTCGTCGACAGTGCCGCGCGTATCGAGGCAGCCAATGACCTTTCGATTCATGCTGGTCGCGACCTGATCAATAGTGGCGGTGTATTGAGTGCTGGAGCCGACCTGGATATCCGCACCGGGCGCGATCTGCTGATCACCTCGGCGCAGCAGGTCGACAGCACGCAGATAGGCTCCAACTACCGCACGCAGACCACGCAGCAATACGGCTCGCAGGTGACCGCAGGCGGCGACCTGGCCTTGAGTGCCGGTCGCGATTTCACCGCCATCGCCAGCACCCTGGAGGCCGGGCGCAATGTTGCGGTCGATGCACTGGAGAACCTGACCCTGGCCTCTGCGGCCAACGAGTCGAACTTCTACAGCAAGACCAAGAAAGTCACCCGCCAGGAAGACCACGTCAGCCAAGTCGGTACTTCGGTCAAGGCCGGAGGTGATGTTGCGCTGACCGCTGGCAAGGACCTGGCGCTGATTTCCAGCCGTGTGAGTGCCGGGGACGAGGCGTACCTGTATGCCAGGGAGCAACTGTCGTTGCTCGCCGAGGCGGACAGCGACTACTCCCTGTACGACAAGAAGAGCAAAGGCAGCTTCGGCAGCAAGAAGACCAAGCGCGACGAAGTCACCGATGTGCGGCATGTTGGCAGCGAAGTCTCGGCGGCAGGCGCTGTCACGCTGGCGAGCGGCGGCGACCAGCGCTATCAGGCGGCGAAGCTTGAGAGTGGTGAAGACCTTACCCTGGCCAGTGGTGGGACGATCACGTTCGAGGGTGTGAAGGACCTTCATCAGGAGAGTCACGAGAAGAGCAAATCGAGCCTGGCGTGGAACAGCGCCAAGGGTAAGGGTAGTACCGATGAGACGTTGCGCCAGAGCCAGTTGCTGGCCCAGGGCGAGGTGCTTATCAAGGCTGCCGATGGGCTGCAGATCGACATCAAGCAGGTCGACCGGCAGAGCGTGAGCCAGATCATCGATGCGATGGTCGTGGCTGATCCGCAATTGGCCTGGCTCAAGGAGGCCGAGGCACGCGGCGACGTCGACTGGCGTCAGGTCAAGGAGGTGCACGACTCCTTCAAATACAGCCATTCCGGCATGGGCGTGGCAGCGCAGATGGTGATCGCCATCATCGTCAGCTACCTGACGGCGGGTGTGGCCAGTGGCCTGGTCGCCAGCGGCGCGACTACCGCAGGTGCTTCGGCAGCAGCAACCACTGCCGCTACTGCGACCACTGCAGGTGGTGCCTGGGCAGCAGGTACCGGCGCTGCCCTGAGCGGGATTGGTTGGGCCAATGCGGCGGTGACGGCCGGGCTGACCGGCTTGACCAGCAATGCGGCGATCAGCGCCATCAACAACCGCGGCAACCTGGGGTTGGTGGTCAAGGATACCTTCAGCAGCGATAGCCTGAAGGGCGCGGTGATCTCCGGCCTGGTGACCGGCGCCACCGCTGGCTACATCGATCCCAAGCTTGGCGGCGACGAAGCCGCCTTCAGCCGCACTTACGGCTTTGACCTGAGCAAGCTCGAAGGCATAGGTGGCTTCGGTCTGCGGGCCGGTGCGATCGGTGTGACCTCGGGTGCGATCAAGACCGTGGTGAACGGTGGGAGCCTGAGCGACAACCTGCTTAACGCGTTGGTGTCACAGGCGTCCAACGTCGTCGCCGCTTCCGCCTTCAATGCCATCGGCAACCTCGCAACGAAGAACCTGGCCGACGCAGAAAGCCGCAGCGATGCCGCCGCTATCGCGTTGTGGCAGGAAGGTGGCGCAGGCCGTGTAGCCTTGCACGCGTTGGCAGGGGGCGCCGTGTCTGTGGCCACCGGCGGCGACTTCGCCAGCGGCGCGACGGCTGCCGGGGCCAACGCCGCCATGGCGGGGGCGCTGGAGGAGCTCTACAAGAAGCAGCCTGCGCTGCGCGATACCTTCTCGCAACTCACCGGCCTCGCTGCGGCGGGGCTGGTCAACGGCGACGTCGAGAAAGGTGCCTGGATCGCCCAGATGGCCGACCGCTACAACCGGCAGGCGCATCCCAAAGAAGTGGTCCAGATCAAGAAGCAGGCACCTGCACTCGCCCAGGAGCTAGGCATCAGCCCCGCCGAGGCGGAGCGGCGCATGGCCGAAGCCTTGGCCTACTACACCGACAACGAGTGGCGGCAGGTGATTACCGCCAATGGCAGGACCATCGAGGCCAGTACCCTGGCGCACCTCGGCCAGGCGCTGGCGCCAATGGCGGACAGCCTCGACGTGAGCCGTGCCAATGGTGACGTGCCTGTGGCGGGGGAGGCGGGCAAGCAGTACACCGCGCAGCAGACCGTGGCGTTGCTCAAGGAATATGCGAGCACGCATAGCGCCGAGTTCAACGATTCCACCAAGAATCGCGAGTTCCTGCGCCCTGGTGTGGACACCGAGTACGCCGCGTACTACGCCAATAATCTGAACTTCGGGAAGTACGATCCCACGGCAGAAACGCTGGGTTCGGTGGAGGGTGCAGGTTCGGCGCTGGGCAATATGCTTAAAGGCTTGTATGGCCTGGGCAAGGGGTTGCTGACCGATACCCAGAACACCGCATCGCAGGTGCCTCATCAGGTGATCAACGCCTTGAGTCACCCTGAAGCGGTGGTGCAGGAGTGGCAGGACATGCGCGCCGAGGCGACCCTGTATCGGCTGCAGGGCAATCCTACGGCAGCGGCGCGGGTGGAAGCGGAGTGGCAGACCAAGTTCGTGATGAACCTGGTACCGGTCGGCAAGGCCGGGAAGCTGGGGCAGGTGAGCAAGACGGTGGCCGAGCGCGAGGCCATTGCCGAAGCGGTGGGTGGTGCGACGGGCAGACAGGTGCCGGGGTTGCCGTCGTATTACCGTGATGGTTCAGGGGTTGGTGCGAACGTGGTGGCGCCGGAGGGGTATACGGCGGTAGTGAACCTGCGCACGGGCAATTTTGAGTTTGTCGCGCCGGATGGGAAGCTGTATTTCTATAGCGAGTCGGCGTTGGTGCCCAAGGAAGGTGGGAACCTTGCGGGGTTGGCGGC
>NZ_JBNFMU010000230.1:0-44300 GCF_049942315.1 Pseudomonas wayambapalatensis | reverse complement strand
GCGGGTTTACCCGCGAAGAAGACACCGCGCTGCCTGGCACGGGCTACGCCCGTGTTCGCGGGACAAGTCGCAGCGGCGAACCGTCGCTCCCACAGGGATTGGGCTGACCTCAGATAGCTCGTGCGCGCGTCACCCGGTCCACCAGATAGACCAACCCGTGATAGTCGATACCACTATGGCTCGACAGCCCGATCTCACAGGTCCGGCTGGTGGAAATTCCTTCGCTGCAGTACTGCACGGCATCTTTCAGGCTGCGCAGGGAGTGGGCATTGAGCTCCGGCGTGGTGAAGCCCTTGTCGCCAGCGAACCCGCAGCAATGGATACCCTCGGGAATCACCACCTGCTTGCTGCAACGCCGCGCGAGGTCGATCAACGCCTGGCTTTCGCCCAGGTGCTGGGTGCTGCAGGTGACATGCACGGCCACAGGTTCCTCCTGCGGGGTGAACTCCAGCTTGTCGAGCAGATGCGTGCGGATGAAGCGTACCGGGTCGTAAAGATCCAGTCGGGTTTCCCCCAGGTCCTGTACCAGGCGCAAGGTGCAGGGGCTGGTGTCGCAGTAGATCGGGTCGAGGCCGCCGCGGCTCGCATGCAGCAGGGCGGCGATCAGTTCCTGGCGTTTGTGCTCGGCCTGTTCGGCATAGCCCTTGGAAGCGAATGGCTGGCCGCAGCAGAGGTTGTCGGCGTTGTCGGGGAAGATCACCTGGTAGCCGGCCTTTTCCAGCAGGCCCCGGGTCTTGTCCAGCAGCGAGCGCTGCTCGCGATCGCCATAGGCCGGGCCCATGACGCGCGACACGCAGGCCGCGAGGTAAACCACCCGAGGTCGTGCATCGTGGCTTGCCGGGCCGAAGTCGATCGGTTTGAGCGGTTGCGGCATGGCCGGTGTCCACTGCGGCAGGCGACCGTTGCTGACCTTGCGCAGGCCGCTGCTGAGGCGTCCCAGGCGCGGGGCGCCGAGCAGCTTGCGGGCGCCGTTGGCTGCGGCGAGGGTCAGGCGTGCGCCGCTGAGGGCCGAGTGGAAGTGCTCGGCCAGCCAGTCGGCGGTCTTCAGATGGCCGGCGGCCTCGCCGCGAAGCTTTTTCACCAGCTCGCCGGTGTTGATCCCCACCGGGCAGCGCTGGGCGCACAGGCCGGTCGCGGCACAGGTGTCGAGGCCCTGGTATTGATAGTTCTGCAGCAGCTCGCGGGTGTCGAGACCGGCACGGCGCCTGGCCTGGATATCGCGCCACATGACGATGCGCTGGCGCGGGCTGAGGGTCAGCCCTTTGGACGGGCACACCGGCTCGCAGAAGCCGCACTCGATGCATTTGTCGACGATGTCGTCGGCCGCCGGCAGTGGCTTGAGGTTTTTCAGGTGGATGTCTGGATCGCTGCTGAGCACCACATCCGGGTTGAGGATGCCGTTGGGGTCGAGCAAGCGCTTGAGTGCCCACATCAATTGGTAGGCGTCCTTGCCCCATTCCAGCTCGACGAAGGGCGCCATGTTGCGTCCGGTGCCGTGCTCGGCCTTGAGCGAACCGCCGAATTCCACCGCCACCAGTTGCGCAACGTCCTCCATGAAGGCCTGGTAACGCGCAACTTCTTCGGCGCTGTTGAAGCCCTGGGTGAAAACGAAGTGCAGGTTGCCTTCCAGCGCGTGGCCGAAAATGATCGCCTCGTCGTAGTGATGCTTGTCGAACAGCTGGATCAGGCGGTTGACGCCTTCGGCCAGTTGTTCGACCGGGAAGGTTACGTCTTCGATGATCACTGTGGTGCCGGTCTGGCGCACGGCGCCGACAGCGGGGAAGGTGTCCTTGCGAATCTTCCACAGCAGGTTGTACACCGCCGGATCTTCGCTGAACTCGACCTTCTGCTCGAGCGGGAACTCGGCGATGGACCCCATCACCTGCGCCAGTTGTTCGTGCAGCAGGCTCTGGCTGGCGGCGCGGGACTCGATCAGCAGGGCGCAGGCGTTGTCTGACAGGCCCTTCACCCAGGCCGGCATGCCTGGCATCTCCTGCACCGAGCGCAGGCTGCGGCGGTCGAGCAGCTCGACCGCCGACACGGGCTGGCGCTTGAGCACGGTCACCGCTCGGCAGCAGCTTTCGACACTGGGGAACACCAGCAGGGCGCTGGCCTTGTGCGGGTGGTCGGGCACGGTGTCGTAGGTGACTGCGCTGATGAAGCCCAGGGTGCCTTCGGAGCCGACCAGCAGATGCTGAAGGATGTCCAGCGGCTGGTCGTAGTCCACCAGTGCGTTGAGCGAGAGGCCGGTGGTGTTCTTCAACCGGTACTTGTGGCGGATACGGTCGGCCAGTTCGGTGTTGGCGCGGGTCTCACGGCCAAGGCGGGCAAGGTCGTCGAGCAGCGCGGCGTGGCTTTGTTCGAAGGCGGCGACGCTGGCCGGATCCTCGCTGTCCAGGCGAGTGCCGTCGGCCAGCACCAGGCGCAGGCCGGCAAGGGTGTGGTAGGTGTTCTGCGCGGTGCCGCAGCACATGCCGCTGGCATTGTTGGCGACGATGCCGCCGATCTTGCAGGCATTGATCGACGCCGGATCTGGCCCGATCTTGCGCCCATAGGGGGCCAGCCAGGCATTGGCCTGGGCACCGATGACCCCGGGCTGCAGGCGGATCTGTTCGCCCTGGTTGCGAATCTCGCGGCCGTTCCAGTTGTCGCCCAGCACGATCAGCACCGAATCGCTGATGGCCTGGCCGGAAAGGCTGGTGCCAGCGGCACGGAAGGTTACCGGCACGCGCTCGCGCTGGGCCAGGCGGATCAGCTCGACCACCTCGTCCTCGGATTCGACGCGCACCACCAGCTTGGGGATCAGCCGGTAGAAACTGGCGTCGGTGCCGAAGGCCAGGGTCGAAGTCGGGTCGTCGAAACGGCGTTCGGCAGGGATCAGGCGCTCGGCATCACGCAGGAACGCAGCGGGCAGGCTCATGCAATCTCCTCGCGGGGCCGGCGCGTCTGGCGCGCGACGTGCCCCGGACTATCAGGCGTTTGTTTCGTAAGGGCTCAGGCGCCCAGCTCGCGTACCAGCGAATCGCGGCTGATCTCGCCGATCGACTTGGCGCCGGTCAGTACCATGGCCACGCGCATTTCTTTCTCGAACAGCTCCAGCAGGTTCTTCACCCCGGCCTGGCCATGCACGGCCAGGGCCCAGAGGAAGGCGCGGCCGATCAGTACCGTGTCGGCGCCCAGGGCGATCATGCGCACCACGTCCAGGCCGCTGCGGATGCCCGAGTCGGCGAGGATCTTCAAGTCACCCTTGACCGCGTCGGCAATGGCCGGCAGGGCGCGGGCGCTGGACAGCACGCCGTCGAGCTGGCGGCCGCCGTGGTTGGAGACGACGATGCCGTCGGCACCGAACCTCACGGCGTCACGGGCGTCATCGGCATCGAGGATGCCCTTGATGATCATCGGGCCGTCCCAGAATTCGCGGATCCACTCCAGGTCCTTCCAGGAAATCGACGGGTCGAAATTGTTGCCCAGCCAGCCGATGTAGTCGGCAAGGCCGGTCGGGTTGCCGCGATAGGTGGAAATGTTGCCCAGGTCGTGCGGGCGTCCCATCACGCCGACGTCCCAGGCCCATTCAGGGTGGGTCATGGCTTGCAGCACGCGACGCATCGGGCCGTTGGCGCCACTCATGCCGGAATGGGCGTCGCGGTAGCGGGCACCGGGCACGGGCATGTCGACGGTGAACACCAGCGTCTTCACCCCGGCGGCCTTGGCGCGCTCCAGGGCGTTGCGCATGAAGCCGCGGTCCTTGAGGACATATAGCTGGAACCACATGGGCCGGTCGATGGCCGGCGCCACTTCCTCGATCGGGCAGACCGACACCGTGGACAGGGTGAAGGGAATGCCGTGCGCCGCCGCCGCGCGCGCCGCTTGCACTTCGCCACGGCGCGCGTACATGCCGGTGAGGCCGACCGGGGCCAGGGCCACGGGCATGCTCAGGGTTTCGTCGAACAGCCGGGTCTGAAGGCTCAGCTCCGACATGTTTCTCAGGACCCGCTGGCGCAGGGCGATGCTGGCCAGGTCCGAGACGTTGTGGCGCAGGGTGTGCTCGGCGTAGGCGCCGCCGTCGGCGTAGTGGAACAGGAAGGGGGGCAGCTTGCGCTGGGCCGCGGCGCGATAGTCGGTGGAGGCGGAAATGATCATGGATTCTCGCAGCGTGGGTTGAGGGAGCTGCCGGGCGCATGAGGGCGCCCGGCCCCTGTCACTTTAGTGATGAACCAGCATACCGGTCAGCCAATAGGCCTGGACCAGGGTGATCAGGCCGACGATGGTAGCGAAGAACAGGCTGTGCTTGACGGTGAAGCGGAACAGGTCCGACTCCTTGCCGACCAGGCCGGTGGCGGCGCAGGCCACGGCGATCGACTGCGGCGAGATCATCTTGCCGGTCACGCCGCCGCTGGTGTTGGCGGCGACCAGCAAGGTGTCGCTGACGCCGATCTGGTGCGCGGTGGTGGCCTGCAGCGAGCTGAACAGGGCGTTGGACGACGTGTCGGAGCCGGTCAGGAACACGCCCAGCCAACCCAGGAACGGCGAGAAGAACGGGAACGCCGCGCCGGTGCCGGCCAGGACCAGCGCCATGGTCGAGGACATGCCCGAGTAGTTGGTGACGAAGGCGAAGGCCAGCACCATGCCAATCGACAGGATCGGCCAGCGCAGTTCCCAGAAGGTCTCTTTGAAAGTGGTAAGACCAGTTTTGAAGTTGATCTTCAGGACCCACATCGAGATCAGTGCCGACAGGAAGATCGCGGTGCCGGTGGCGGAGATCGGGTCGAGCTTGAACACCGCCGGCATTGCGGTCGGCGCGGTCACGATCGGCGCGGTCTTGATCACCAGTTGATCGAGGTGCGGGATGGCGAAGTTGAACACGAAGTTGTACATCGCACCGCCCGGCGCGAATGCGGCCTTGAAGGGCTTGAGGGTCCAGATGGTCACCAGCACGGTGAGAATCAGGAATGGCGACCAGGCCTTGAAGATCTCGCCGAAGCTGTACGGCGAAGGCTGGCTGCCGCCACTGCTGACCACGGCTGCACCGACACTGCCCTTGGCCTCGGCGAACGCGCGCTTGGGCTGCCAGACTTTGAGGAACAGGGTCAGGGCGATCAGGCTGGCCAGGGCCGAGGTGATGTCCGGCAGTTCAGGACCGATGAAGTTGGAGGTGAAGTACTGGGTCACGGCGAAGCTCAGGCCGGCGACCAGCGCGGCGGGCCAGGTCTCTTTCACGCCACGCAGGCCATCCATCATGAACACCAGCCAGAACGGCACGAACAGCGACAGCAGCGGCAGCTGGCGGCCGGTCATGGCGCCAATGTGGAAGGCGTCGATGCCGGTCACCTGCCCGGCGACGATGATCGGGATACCCAAGGCGCCGAAGGCGACCGGCGCGGTGTTGGCGATCAGGCACAGACCGGCGGCATACAGCGGGTTGAAGCCCAGGCCCACCAGCAGTGCGGCGGTGATGGCCACAGGGGCGCCAAAGCCAGCTGCACCCTCAAGGAAGGCACCGAAGCAGAAGCCGATCAGCAGCACCTGCAGGCGCTGGTCGTCGGTGATCGACAGCACCGAGCTGCGGATGACTTCGAACTGGCCGCTCTTGACCGTGAGTTTGTACAGGAACACCGCGGCAACGATGATCCAGGCAATCGGCCAGAGGCCGTAGAGGAAGCCATAGCCTGCTGCGGCAAGGGCCATGTCGACAGGCATCTGGAAGGCGAAGATCGCCACCAGGATCGACAGGCCGAGGGTAATGCTGCCTGCCACGTGGCCCTTGAGGCGGAACACGGCGAGGGCGAGGAAGAAGAACACGATGGGGATGACCGCCGCCAGTGCGGACAGGCCGAGACTACCAAGCGGTGTGTAGAGTTGTTGCCAGGTTTGCATATGGGGTGACCCCTAATTGTTGTTGGTCAGCACTGGCATTGGATAATTGGTAAGACCAATTTACAATGACTGGTCGCTAGGTTAAAAGCCGGATACGGGGTGTGTCAATTTGTCCCAAGCAAAACTTTGGTCGAGTGCCGATGAGCGGATGGCGAGATCGCGTCGGATCAATCGAGGAATATCTGTCGGGCTGCCGCGGATAGGCGCAGAATAGGCGCCCCGAAATCGGTGCCGGGGGTTTGTGGAGAGCATGTGATGGTTTTTGATCAGGTCCGCCAACGGCGCCTGTCCGACGATATCGTCGATCGACTGGAAGGGATGATTCTCGAGGGGACGTTGACCTCGGGGCAGCGCCTGCCCGCCGAACGCGCCCTGGCCGAGCAGTTTGGCGTTTCCCGCCCGTCGTTGCGCGAGGCGATCCAGAAACTGGTGGCCAAGGGGCTGCTGGTCAGCCGCCAGGGGGGCGGCAACTATGTGGCCGAGTCGCTGGGATCGACGTTCAGTGATCCCTTGTTGCAGTTGCTCGAGCACAATTCTGAGGCTCAGCGCGACCTGCTGGAGTTTCGTCACACCCTTGAGGCCTCATGCGCCTTCTACGCAGCCCAGCGTGCTACCGAGCCGGATCGGGCGCGGTTGAAGGCCGCCTTCGATGCGCTGCAGGACTGCTATGCCCGCGTCGATGAGGTCAGTCGTGCAGAAGAAGGCGCTGCGGATGCGCGTTTTCATCTGGCGATTGCCGAAGCCAGCCACAATGCCGTGCTGCTGCATACCATTCGTGGCCTGTTCGACCTGCTCAAGCGCAATGTGGTGACCAACATCGGGGGCATGTACCAGCAGCGCACGGAGACGCGCGACATGCTGATCAGTCAGCATCGCGAACTGTACGAGGCGATCGTCGAGGGGCGTGCGGAAGATGCGCGGGAGGTGTCGAGCCGGCACATCCTGTATGTGCAGGAAGTGCTGGAAGAGGCGCAGCAGGAAGCTCAGCGCGTGGCGCGTGCGGAGCGACGCAGCGGGCGCTAGACAGGTGTTGCAGCATTCGCGGGCAAGTCGAAGCGCCGAACCGCCGCTGCGACTTGCCCGCTGAAGAACATCTACTCTTCCTTGCCCTTGTTGCGCACCGCACGCTGTAGCTCGCGGTTGGAGTCGCGCTCGCGCATCGTGTCGCGCTTGTCGAACTCCTTCTTGCCCTTGCCGAGCGCGATTTCGCACTTGATCAGGTGCTTGCTCCAGTACAGCGCCAAGGCCACGCAGGTGTAGCCTTTCTGCGCCACGGCAGCTTCCACGCGCTCGAGCTCGCGCTTGTTCAGCAGCAGCTTGCGGGTACGCATGGGGTCGGCGATGACGTGGGTGCTGGCGGTGTTCAGCGGGGTGATGTGGCTGCCGAACAGCCAGGCTTCGCCATCCTTGAGCAGCACGTAGCTGTCGGTCAGGTGCGCCTTGCCGGCCCGCAGGCTTTTTACTTCCCAACCGGACAGGACCAGCCCGGCCTCGAACTTGTGTTCGATGAAGTAATCGTGTCGCGCTTTCTTGTTCTGCGCGATGGTCCCGGTCGGATGTTTCTTTTGCTTAGCCATAGGGGCGGCATTATAGGCAGTCGCCACGTCCTCTGGCTATGGGGTTCGGTGCGCTTGAGCCAGCAGGATGAATCCCGGACAATGCAGGCCTCGTTCCGTTGCACGGAACCGTTCCGAAGCGCTGCGATGCGCTGCCGCCCAGCTTGGAAGTGATGCCTGGATGACTACCCATATTCAACGCTCCGCCCTGCTGCCATACCCTGCCCAGGCGCTCTACGACCTGGTCAACGACGTGGCCAGCTACCCTGAGTTTCTTCCCTGGTGCTCGGACTCGACGGTGCTCGAGGCGAGTGACACCCACATGCGGGCGAAGCTGGAGGTGGCCAAGGGCGGCATGAGCCAGCAGTTCGTCACGCGCAATGTGCTGGTGCCGGGGCAATCCATCGAGATGAACCTGGAAGAAGGACCCTTCACCCAGTTGCATGGCGTATGGGTGTTCAAGGCGCTGGGCGAAAAAGCCTGCAAGATCAGCCTCGACCTGTCGTTCGATTATGCCGGGCCGCTGGTGCGCGCCACCCTCGGGCCATTGTTCAACCAGGCAGCCAACACCCTCGTCGATGCCTTCTGCCAGCGAGCCAAGCAGCTGCATGGCTGAGACGCTGGGTATCGAGGTGGCCTACGCGACTGCCGAGCGCCAATGGCTGCTGGCGTGCCGGGTGCCGCATGGCGTGACGCTGCGTGAGGCCTTGCGGTTGTCTGGCATTGCTGCGCTAGTGCCAGGGCTGGATATCGAAGGTTGCCCGGTGGGCGTGTTTGGCAAGGTCGTTGCCGAACCGCATCAGCGTCAGGTAGAGGAGGGTGAGCGCCTGGAAATCTACCGGCCGCTGCTGGTGGACCCGAAGGCGATGCGCAGGCAGCGAGCCGAAAAGGCCAAGGCTGCACGCGGGTAAGGTTGTTGCTGTATACGCTGCGCAATAAAAAGCCCGGACCATGTCCGGGCTTTTTCATGGGCCATGCCGTTATTGCGGCGAGGTCTCCAGTGGCGCCGGCGTAGGCACCGGGGTCGTCTCGATGGTGTCGATTTCGCGCTGGATCGACTCTTCCGTCGAGCCAGCCTTGGCTGGTTTTTCCGGCTGTTGAGACGGCTGGTTGGCCGGGCTGACGGTCGTGGTGCTGCTGCCGCCCAGGATTTCCTGGTCGCGGCTTACGCCCGGCATGAAGTCGCCGGAAAGGCTGACCAGTTGGTCGCTCTCGTTGAAGAAGATACTCATGCGCTCCTGCTGGCGCTTACCGCCGCCAGGCTGGATGCTGTAGAGATAATCCCAGCGATTGGTGTTGAAGGTGTCCTGCAGGAGTGGGTTGCCCATGATAAACCTTACTTGCCGTCGGGTCATTCCGGGGCGCAATTGGTCTATCATGTCCTGCGTGACGACATTGCCCTGCTGGATGTCGATTTTGTAAACCCCGGGAAACGAGCAACCGGCGAGTGCGAGCAGTCCCACGAGGGTGAGGCTGGTTAGCAAGAGCTTGGTGTTTTGCATCGGTGGGCGACTTCCACTATCTTGGCTGGACAACGTAAACCCCGATCATACCCGTATTAAGAGAAGCTGCGAAGCAGCATCGGCGAGAAAGCTGACCATGGTTGAAAATAGCGAATTGCGCAAAGCCGGTCTCAAGGTGACCCTGCCTCGAGTCAAGATCCTTCAGATGCTCGATTCGACCGAGCAGCGTCACATGAGCGCCGAGGATGTTTACAAGGCGCTGATGGAAGCGGGTGAGGATGTCGGTCTGGCGACCGTCTACCGCGTACTGACCCAGTTCGAAGCTGCGGGTCTGGTGGTTCGCCACAACTTCGATGGCGGCCACGCGGTGTTCGAGCTGGCCGATGGCGGACACCACGACCATATGGTCAACGTGGACACCAGCGAAGTGATCGAATTCATGGATGCGGAGATCGAGCGCCGCCAGAAAGAGATCGTCGCCGAACATGGCTACGAGCTCGTGGACCACAATCTGGTCCTGTATGTGCGTAAGAAAAAGTAACGATTTCGATCGTTATTAACAGCAAAGGCGACCTTCGGGTCGCCTTTGTGCTTTCTGGCGCGGGTCGAGGAGTGAGCTGCCTCAGGCCTTGCCGCTGACTACCATCTTGCGCGCATGCGCCAGGGACTCTTTGGTCAGGTCTATCCCACCCAGCATGCGTGCCACTTCTTCGACCCGCTCGCGCTTGCCGAGGCTGGCCACGGCGGTATGGGTGGTGTCGCTGTTGCGTACCTTGTGCACGAACAGGTGATGGTGCCCTTGGGCTGCAACCTGCGGCAGGTGGGTGACGGTCAGGACCTGGCCGCGCTCGCCCAGGCGGCGCAACAGTTGGCCGACGATCTCGGCGGTCGGGCCGCCGATGCCCACGTCCACTTCGTCAAAGACCAGTGTGGGAATGCGCGAGGTTTGTGCGGTGATGACCTGAATGGCCAGGCTGATGCGTGACAGCTCACCTCCCGAAGCCACTTTGGCCAGCCCCTTGAGCGGTTGGCCGGGGTTGGCGCTGACCAGCAACTCGACCTGCTCCAGCCCGTGGGGCGAAAGCTCACCGCTCTCGTTGGGCGACAGCTCGATACAGAAGCGCCCGCCGGGCATGCCCAGGCGCTGGATCTCCTGCTCGACCGCCACCGCCAGTTGCGCTGCGGCCTGCCGGCGCAGATTGCTGAGCTCGACGGCCTTCTCTTTATAGTGCTGTGCATAGGCGGCCAGCTCGCCGCCCAGGCGCTCGATGGATTCATCGCTGGCGTTGAGCCCTTCGAGCTCTTCCATCAGGCGCTGTTGCAGGTGTGGCAACTCGCTCGGGTGCACGCGGTGCTTGCGAGCGAGGGTATAGAGGGTGTCGAGCCGCTCTTCCAGTGCTTGCAGGCGCAGAGGGTCGGCGTCGAAGTGATCAAGGAAGCGGTTGAGCTCGCCAACCGCTTCCTCGATCTGGATCTGCGCACTGGCGATCAGGTTGACGGCTTCGCCCAATGCCTTGGGGGCGTTGTTCACGGCGGTCAGGCGATTGAGGCTGACCGTCAGGGCGCTGAGCACGTTGCCGGAGTCGCTTTCGCTGCATTGATCGATGACCTGGCGGCAGATGCCGAACAGGGCTTCGGCATTGGTCAGGTTCTTGTGCTCGTGCTCAAGCTGTTCCAGCTCGTTTTCGCCAAGGCCCAGGTTGTCGAGCTCTTCGAGCTGGTAGCTCAGTAGCTGATGACGGGCGCGTTGCTCGTCGCCGGAGTTGGAAAGGCGCTCCAGCTCCAGGCGGGTCTGGCGCCAGCGCTGGGCTGCCAGTTGCACCTGGCGGGCGAGGTCGACGGCGCCGGCGTACTCGTCGACCAGACGACGATGCGTGTCGGTCTTGAGGAGCGACTGGTGCTCGTGCTGGCTGTGGATGTCGATCAGTAGCTCGCCGAGTGCCTTGAGGTCGGCAAGCGGGCAGGGAGTGCCGTTGATGTAGCCGCGGCTGCGGCCTTCGGCGGTGATCACCCGCCGCAGGATGCACGGGCCGTCGGTGTCGAGGTCGCGTTCTGCCAGCCAGGTGCGGGCTTCGGGGATATCGACCAGGTCGAAGGTGGCAAGCAGGTCGGCCTTGTCGGCGCCGGGTCGCACCACGCCACTGTCGGCGCGGTCGCCCAGCGCCAGGCCAAGCGCGTCGAGCATGATCGACTTGCCAGCGCCCGTTTCGCCGGTGATCACCGACATTCCGCGGGCGAGTTCGAGGTCGAGGTGCTCGACGATGGCGTAGTTGTGAATGGACAGGTGCACCAGCATGAGGGCCACTCCCGAAGGTCATGTCTGGTTATTTATACAGTACTTTTTTCCTGCCTGCCAATGCTCGCCTGATGAATGTGGAAATGCCGCTCGCCCCTTGAACCTGTTTTTTCCGACCCCATATAACCGGCAGACAAGGCAGGCATGACCTGTACACCAGAAATTGCGGAGGAGAGACCCGATGGCTGACGAACAGCTGGATGAACAAAACCTTAACGCCGAAGAAGCCGGCTCCGAAGATCTCGGTGCCCGCGTCCAGGTGCTCGAGGAGCAGCTGGCCGCCGCCAAGGATCAGTCGCTGCGCGTGGCTGCAGACCTGCAGAACATCCGCCGTCGTGCCGAGCAGGACGTCGAGAAGGCTCACAAGTTCGCCCTGGAGAAATTCGCCGGCGACCTGCTGCCGGTGATCGACAGCCTGGAACTGGCCCTGGCCCACTCCAGTGCCGATGACGAGAACGTCAAGCAGATCCGCGAAGGTGTCGAGCTGACCCTGAAGATGTTCCAGGACACCCTCAAGCGCTACAACCTCGAAGCCGTCGATCCCCATGGCCAGCCGTTCAATCCTGAGCATCACCAGGCCATGGCCATGCAGGAAAACGCCGAGGTAGAGCCGAACAGCGTGCTCAACGTGTTCCAGAAGGGTTATCTGCTCAACGGTCGCCTGCTGCGCCCCGCCATGGTGGTGGTCAGCAAGGCGCCGGCAGCGCCCCAGCCTTCTATCGATGAAAAGGCTTGAAATCCGCCGGGGCATCCCCATCTAGGTGTCAAGCCTTCAAGTATTACCGCAGTTGGCCAAAGTAGTCGCTGCTACCAAATTCAAGTTTCGGGAGAGTTAACATGGGCAAAATCATCGGTATCGACCTGGGGACGACCAACTCGTGCGTCTCCATTCTGGAAAACGGTAACGTCAAGGTCATCGAGAACGCCGAAGGTGCGCGTACCACCCCTTCGATCGTGGCCTACGCCAACGACGGCGAAATCCTGGTCGGTCAGTCGGCCAAGCGCCAGGCCGTCACCAACCCGCACAACACCCTGTTCGCAGTGAAGCGCCTGATTGGCCGCCGCTTCGAAGAAGACGTCGTGCAGAAAGACATCAAGCTGGTCCCGTACAAGATCGTCAAGGCCGGCAACGGTGACGCCTGGGTCGAGGCCGCTGGCAAGGAAATGGCTCCGCCGCAGATCAGCGCCGAAGTCCTGAAGAAAATGAAGAAGACCGCCGAAGACTACCTCGGCGAGCCTGTCACCGAAGCGGTCATCACCGTTCCGGCCTACTTCAACGACAGCCAGCGCCAGGCTACCAAGGATGCCGGTCGCATCGCCGGTCTGGACGTCAAGCGCATCATCAACGAACCGACCGCCGCTGCACTGGCCTATGGCATGGACAAGGCCAAGGGCGACCACACCGTCATCGTCTATGACCTGGGTGGTGGTACTTTCGACGTGTCGGTCATCGAAATCGCCGAAGTCGACGGTGAGCATCAGTTCGAAGTACTGGCCACCAACGGTGACACCTTCCTGGGTGGTGAAGACTTCGACATGCGCCTGATCGACTACCTCGTCGACGAGTTCAAGAAAGAGTCCGGCATGGACCTGAAGAACGATCCGCTGGCACTGCAGCGTCTGAAAGAAGCTGCTGAAAAGGCCAAGATCGAGCTGTCTTCCGCCCAGTCGACCGACGTCAACCTGCCGTACATCACTGCTGACGCAACCGGTCCGAAGCACCTGAACGTGAAGATTTCCCGCGCCAAGCTGGAGTCGCTGGTAGAAGACCTGGTCAGCCGTACCATCGAGCCTTGCCGCATCGCCCTGAAAGATGCCGGTATCGACGCGAGCAAGATCGACGACGTGATCCTCGTCGGTGGCCAGACTCGTATGCCGCTGGTGCAGAAAGCCGTTGCCGACTTCTTTGGCAAGGAAGCGCGCAAGGACGTTAACCCGGACGAAGCCGTTGCCATGGGTGCCGCCATCCAGGGTGCAGTACTGGCCGGTGACGTGAAGGACGTCCTGCTGCTCGACGTCAGCCCGCTGACCTTGGGTATCGAAACCATGGGTGGCGTGATGACCGCGCTGATCGAGAAGAACACCACCATCCCGACCAAGAAGTCGCAGGTGTTCTCGACTGCCGACGACAACCAGGGTGCAGTGACCATCCACGTCCTGCAGGGCGAGCGCAAGCAAGCTGCGCAGAACAAGTCGCTGGGCAAGTTCGACCTGGCTGACATTCCGCCAGCCCCGCGCGGCGTTCCACAGATCGAAGTGACCTTCGACATCGACGCCAACGGCATCCTGCATGTCGGCGCGAAAGACAAGGCCACCGGCAAAGCGCAGTCGATCGTGATCAAGGCCAACTCCGGCCTGTCCGACGAAGAAGTCGAGCGCATGGTGCGTGATGCCGAGGCCAACGCCGAGGAAGACCGCAAGTTCGAAGAGCTGGCCGCTGCCCGCAACCAGGGTGATGCGCTGGTTCACTCGACCCGCAAGATGGTCGTCGACGCCGGTGACAAGGCGACTGCCGAGGAAAAGGCTGCGATCGAAGCTGCCGTGGTTGCCCTGGAAGCTGCCGTCAAGGGCGACGACAAGGCTGCCATCGACGCCAAGGTCGAGGAGCTGTCCAAGGTCTCCGCGCCAGTTGCCCAGAAGATGTACGCCGAGCAACAGGCACAGCAGCCTCAGGACGGCGCTCAGCAGGCCGAGCCGGAAGCCAAGCACGATGACGTGGTTGACGCCGAGTTCGAGGAAGTGAAAGACAACAACAAGCAGTAATGCCTGCATGTTGTCGGCCGGTTCATCGCCATTGGTCGGTGAACTGGTAGGATGTCGCCGCGCGGGGGCTTGCTCCCGCGTTGGCGTGTCTGGAACACGGGAAATATTTCCAGCATCTGTCAGGGCGCATCAGGCGTGTTGCGGCAGGTGCTGACGGCACGGTGCACAGATGCCGAAAGCCCTCAAGAGTGCAAATGACCTATGGCAAAGCGTGATTTTTATGAGGTCCTGGGTGTCGAGCGCGGCGCCAGCGAAGGTGACCTCAAGAAGGCCTATCGCCGCCTGGCGATGAAATTCCACCCGGACCGCAACCCGGGCGACAAAGAGTCGGAAGAGAGATTCAAGGAGGCCAACGAGGCCTACGAAGTGCTCTCCGATGCCAGCAAGCGCGCGGCCTACGATCAGTACGGCCATGCCGGCGTCGACCCGAGTATGGGTGGCGGTGGCGCCGGTTTCGGCGGCGCGAACTTCTCCGATATCTTCGGCGACGTCTTCAGCGACTTCTTTGGTGGCGGTCGCGGCGGCGGCCGTGGTGGTGCCCAGCGGGGCAGTGACCTGCGCTACACCCTCGAGCTGAACCTGGAAGAAGCAGTGCGTGGCACCACGGTCAACATTCGTGTGCCGACGCTGGTCAACTGTCAGCCCTGTGACGGGACGGGCGCCAAGAAGGGCTCTACACCGTCGACGTGCCCGACCTGCGGTGGCATCGGTCAGGTGCGCATGCAGCAAGGCTTCTTCTCCGTGCAGCAGACCTGCCCGCGCTGTCATGGCCAGGGCAAGATCATCACCGACCCTTGCAACGCCTGCCATGGCGAAGGACGGGTCGAGGAATACAAGACCCTGTCGGTCAAGGTGCCGGCAGGCGTCGATACCGGTGATCGCATCCGCCTGTCTGGCGAGGGCGAGGCGGGGGCCCATGGTGGTCCGACTGGTGACCTGTACGTAGTGATCAGTGTGCGCGAGCACGCGATCTTCCAGCGTGACGGCAAGCACCTGTTCTGCGAAGTGCCGATCAGCTACACCGATGCGGCGCTGGGTGGCGAGCTGGAAGTGCCGACGCTGGACGGCCGGGTCAAGTTGAAGATCCCGGAAGGCACCCAGACCGGCAAGCAGTTCCGCCTGCGCGGCAAGGGCGTGGCGCCGGTGCGCGGTGGTGCGGCGGGCGATTTGCTGTGCCGTGTTGCGGTGGAAACGCCGGTCAACCTGAGCCGTCGCCAGCGCGAACTGCTCGAAGAGCTGCGTGACTCGCTCGAAGGCGACAGCTCCCATTCGCCCAAGGCCAGCGGCTGGTTCGAGGGTGTGAAGCGCTTCTTCGGCGATCTCTGACAAGGAACAGGCTATGCGACGTATTGCGGTAATGGGCGCGGCAGGGCGGATGGGCAAGACCCTCGTCGAAGCCGTGCAGCAGCAGGCTCCCCAGGCTGGCCTGACGGCGGCGATCGATCGTCCGGACAGCACCCTGGTGGGGGCCGACGCCGGCGAGCTCGCGGCGCTGGGTCGTATCGGCGTGCCGATCTCCGATGACCTGACCAAGGTCGCTGACGAGTTCGATGTGCTGATCGACTTCACTCACCCGTCGGTGACCCTGAAGAACCTGGCGTTCTGCCGTAAGGCGGGCAAGGCCATGGTGATCGGCACCACTGGCTTCTCGCCAGAAGAGAAGCTGCTGCTGGTCGAGGCGGGCAAGGAGATTCCGATCGTCTTCGCTGCCAACTTCAGCATTGGCGTCAACCTGTGCCTGAAATTGCTCGATACTGCCGCGCGGGTGCTGGGTGACGAGGTGGACATCGAGATCATCGAGGCTCACCACCGCCACAAGGTCGACGCTCCGTCGGGTACCGCGCTACGCATGGGTGAGGTGGTTGCACAGGCGTTGGGTCGCGATCTGCAGGAAGTGGCCGTCTATGGTCGCGAAGGCCAGACCGGCGCGCGTGATCGCCAGACCATCGGCTTTGCCACTGTGCGTGCCGGTGACGTGGTCGGTGATCACACTGTGCTGTTCGCGGCAGAGGGCGAGCGCGTCGAGATCACCCACAAGGCCTCGAGCCGCATGACTTTCGCCAAGGGTGCCGTACGTGCGGCGCTGTGGCTGGATGGCCGCGAGCCTGGGCTGTACGACATGCAGGATGTGCTCGAGCTGCATTGAGGCGTCAGTGCGGCAGTGGCTTGTTCGCGGGACAAGTCGCAGCGGCGAACCGCCGCTCCCACAGGAAATACACGAACCTGAAGGCTTGCAAAAATCCAGTGGGAGCGGGCTTGCCCGCGTAGAAGCCATCGCCGACGCCAGTCTGTCGCAATCATGTGTTTTAGAGGCACATATACGGTAGACCGAAACCTCACTTTTCTGTAGACTACAGCTTTAGTGTATCCACTAAAAGCGCGCAGAGAATTGAATTCAGCACATAAAAGCGGGGTGACGTATCCATACGGCACTCCGCTTTTTTGCAACCTGCGATCGCCCCTTCATGCGTCATTTACGGGAGGTCTTCTTGACAAAGCCAGCCATACTCGCCCTTGCTGATGGCAGCATTTTTCGCGGTGAGGCCATTGGGGCCGACGGACAAACCGTTGGTGAGGTGGTGTTCAACACCGCTATGACCGGCTACCAGGAAATCCTTACAGACCCTTCCTATTCGCAGCAGATCGTCACCCTGACCTACCCGCACATCGGCAACACCGGCACTACGCCGGAAGACGCCGAATCGAACCGTGTATGGTCCGCAGGCCTGGTCATCCGTGACCTGCCGCTGCTGGCCAGCAACTGGCGCAACACCCAATCGCTGCCGGACTACCTCAAGGCCAACAACGTCGTTGCCATCGCTGGCATCGACACCCGTCGCCTGACCCGTATCCTGCGTGAGAAAGGCGCCCAGAACGGCTGCATCCTGGCCGGTGACAACATCACCGAAGAGCAGGCCATCGCCGCTGCCCGTGCCTTCCCGGGCCTCAAGGGCATGGACCTGGCCAAGGTCGTCTCCACCAAGGAGCGCTACGAGTGGCGTTCCAGCGTGTGGGAGCTGAAAACCGACAGCCACCCGACCATCGAGGCCGCCGACCTGCCGTACCACGTCGTCGCCTACGACTATGGCGTCAAGCTGAACATCCTGCGCATGCTGGTCGCTCGTGGCTGTCGTGTGACCGTGGTGCCTGCCCAGACCCCGGCGAGCGAAGTGCTGGCGCTGAATCCGGACGGCGTGTTCCTGTCCAACGGCCCAGGCGATCCTGAGCCGTGCGACTACGCGATCCAGGCGATCAAGGATGTCCTCGAGACCGAGATTCCAGTCTTCGGCATCTGCCTCGGCCACCAGTTGCTGGCCCTGGCCTCCGGTGCCAAGACCGTCAAGATGGGCCACGGCCACCACGGTGCCAACCACCCGGTCCAGGACCTGGATACCGGTGTGGTCATGATCACCAGCCAGAACCACGGTTTCGCCGTCGACGAAGCCACCCTGCCGGGCAACGTGCGTGCCATCCACAAGTCGCTGTTCGACGGCACCCTGCAGGGTATCGAGCGTACCGACAAGAGCGCGTTCAGCTTCCAGGGCCACCCTGAAGCGAGCCCAGGCCCGACCGACGTCGCGCCACTGTTCGATCGTTTCATCGATGCCATGGCCAAGCGCCGCTGAGCATCCTGCATCAAGGCCCCGGACCGGCATGCGCCGCGTCCGGAAGCGCCTGACCCAGATTGTTCAAGACGGCTTGCCGACTGACCCGCGGATTTGAGTGACAACCATGCCAAAACGTACAGACATCAAAAGCATCCTGATTCTCGGCGCTGGCCCGATCGTGATCGGCCAGGCCTGCGAATTCGACTATTCCGGCGCCCAGGCCTGCAAGGCCCTGCGCGAGGAAGGTTTCCGCGTCATCCTGGTGAACTCCAACCCGGCCACCATCATGACCGACCCGGCCATGGCCGACGCCACCTACATCGAGCCGATCAAGTGGCAATCGGTGGCCAAGATCATCGAAAAAGAGCGTCCTGACGCGGTGCTGCCGACCATGGGCGGCCAGACTGCACTGAACTGCGCCCTGGACCTGGAGCGCCACGGCGTTCTGGAGAAGTTCGGCGTAGAGATGATCGGTGCCAACGCCGACACCATCGACAAGGCCGAGGACCGTTCGCGTTTCGACAAGGCGATGAAGGACATCGGCCTTGAGTGCCCGCGCTCCGGTATCGCCCACAGCATGGAAGAGGCCTACGCGGTTCTCGAGAAGCTGGGCTTCCCATGCATCATCCGTCCTTCGTTCACCATGGGCGGCACCGGTGGCGGCATCGCCTACAACCGTGAAGAATTCGAAGAAATCTGCACCCGTGGCCTGGACCTGTCGCCGACCAAGGAACTGCTGATCGACGAGTCGCTGATCGGCTGGAAGGAATACGAGATGGAGGTGGTCCGTGACAAGAAGGACAACTGCATCATCGTCTGCTCCATCGAGAACTTCGACCCGATGGGCGTGCACACCGGTGACTCCATCACCGTTGCTCCTGCACAGACCCTGACCGACAAGGAATACCAGATCATGCGCAACGCCTCGCTGGCGGTGCTGCGTGAGATCGGTGTCGAAACCGGCGGTTCCAACGTGCAGTTCGGTATCTGCCCTAACACCGGCCGCATGGTCGTGATCGAGATGAACCCGCGGGTTTCTCGTTCGTCGGCCCTGGCCTCGAAAGCCACTGGCTTCCCGATCGCCAAGATCGCCGCCAAACTGGCTATCGGCTACACCCTCGACGAGCTGCAGAACGACATCACCGGCGGTCGCACCCCGGCGTCCTTCGAGCCGTCCATCGACTACGTCGTGACCAAGCTGCCACGCTTCGCCTTCGAGAAATTCCCGAAAGCCGATGCCCGCCTGACCACTCAGATGAAGTCGGTCGGTGAAGTCATGGCCATTGGCCGTACCTTCCAGGAGTCCTTGCAGAAAGCCCTGCGTGGCCTGGAAGTCGGCGCCTGTGGCCTGGACCCGAAAGTCGACCTGGCCAGCGCCGATGCTTCCAGCATCCTCAAGCGCGAGCTGACCGTGCCGGGCGCCGAGCGCATCTGGTACGTGGCTGACGCCATCCGCTCGGGCATGACCATCGAAGCAATCTTCGAGCTGACCGGTATCGACCTGTGGTTCCTGGTGCAGATGGAAGATCTGATCAAGGAAGAAGAGAAGGTCAAAACCCTGGCCCTGTCGGCCATCGACAAGGACTACATGCTGCGCCTCAAGCGCAAGGGCTTCTCGGACCAGCGCCTGGCCAAGCTGCTCGGCATCACCGACAAGAACCTGCGTCGTCACCGCCACAAGCTGGAAGTGTTCCCGGTCTACAAGCGCGTCGACACCTGCGCGGCCGAGTTCGCCACCGACACCGCCTACCTGTACTCGACGTATGAAGAAGAGTGCGAGGCCAACCCGTCGACCCGCGACAAGATCATGATCCTGGGTGGTGGCCCGAACCGTATCGGCCAAGGCATCGAGTTCGACTACTGCTGCGTACACGCCGCCCTGGCGCTGCGTGAAGACGGTTACGAGACCATCATGGTCAACTGCAACCCGGAAACCGTCTCCACCGACTACGACACCTCCGACCGCCTGTACTTCGAGCCGCTGACCCTGGAAGATGTGCTGGAAGTCTGCCGCGTCGAGAAGCCGAAGGGCGTGATCGTCCACTACGGCGGCCAGACCCCGCTGAAGCTGGCCCGTGCCCTGGAAGAAGCCGGGGTGCCGATCATCGGTACCAGCCCGGACGCCATCGACCGCGCCGAAGACCGCGAGCGCTTCCAGCAGATGGTGCAGCGCCTGAACCTGCTGCAGCCGCCAAACGCCACTGTGCGTAGCGAAGAAGAGGCCATCAACGCTGCTGGCGGTATCGGCTACCCGCTGGTCGTGCGCCCGTCGTACGTACTGGGCGGTCGTGCCATGGAGATCGTCTATGAGCTGGACGAACTCAAGCGCTACCTGCGCGAAGCGGTCCAGGTGTCCAATGACAGCCCGGTCCTGCTCGACCACTTCCTCAACTGCGCCATCGAGATGGACGTGGATGCGGTCTGCGACGGCACCGACGTGGTGATCGGTGCGATCATGCAGCACATCGAGCAGGCTGGTGTTCACTCCGGTGACTCGGCGTGTTCGCTGCCACCTTACTCGCTGAGCCAGCAAGTGCAGGACGAAGTCCGCGAACAGGTCAAGAAAATGGCCCTGGAGCTGGGCGTCGTCGGCCTGATGAACGTGCAGCTGGCCCTGCAGGGCGACAAGATCTACGTGATCGAAGTCAACCCGCGCGCCTCGCGTACCGTACCGTTCGTGTCCAAGTGCATCGGCACCTCGCTGGCGATGATCGCGGCTCGCGTCATGGCCGGCAAAACCCTCAAAGAGCTGGGCTTCACTCAGGAAATCATCCCGAACTTCTACAGCGTCAAGGAAGCCGTCTTCCCGTTCGCCAAGTTCCCGGGGGTTGACCCGATCCTCGGCCCTGAGATGAAATCCACCGGTGAAGTCATGGGTGTCGGCGACAGCTTCGGTGAAGCCTTCGCCAAGGCCCAGATGGGCGCCAGCGAAGTGCTGCCGACCGGCGGTACCGCGTTCATCAGCGTGCGTGACGACGACAAGCCACAAGTGGCTGGCGTTGCCCGTGACCTGATTGCCCTGGGCTTCGAAGTGGTTGCTACTGCAGGCACCGCCAAGGTTATCGAAGCGGCGGGTCTGAAAGTGCGCCGTGTGAACAAGGTGACCGAGGGTCGTCCGCACGTGGTCGACATGATCAAGAACGACGAAGTGTCGCTGATCATCAACACCACCGAAGGCCGCCAGTCTATCGCCGACTCCTACTCGATTCGTCGCAATGCGCTGCAGCACAAGATCTACTGCACGACCACCATTGCGGCAGGTGAAGCCATCTGCGAGGCGCTGAAATTCGGTCCCGAAAAGACCGTTCGTCGCCTGCAGGATCTGCATGCAGGACTGAAAGCATGAGCATTACCAAGTACCCGATGACCGTCCAGGGCGCTCGCGCCCTGGAAGAAGAGCATTTGTTCCTGAGCAAGACCGAGCGTCCACGTCTGAGCCAGGCGATCGGCGAGGCCCGTGAGCTTGGCGATCTCAAGGAAAACGCCGAATACCATGCTGCTCGTGAAGAGCAGGGCATGGTCGAGGCGCGTATCCGTGATATCGAAGGTCGTCTGCAGAACTCGGTGGTGATCGACGTCACCACCATCGCCCACACCGGCAAGGTGATCTTCGGGACTACCGTAGACCTAGAAAACACCGAGACCGGCGATCAGGTCACCTACCAGATCGTTGGCGAGGACGAAGCGGACATCAAGAAAGGCAAGCTCTCGGCGAGCGCGCCTATCGCCCGTGCCATCATTGGCAAGGAGGAGGGTGATACGGTCGTGGTCAAGACGCCGAGCGGCACCGTCGAGTACGAGATTGTCGAAGTCAAGCACATCTGATCGGCGCCAGCGCGCGCCGTCCCTCGAGGGCATCCTCTGGCAACTGGCCCAGGTATTCTGGGTCGGTGGCCTGTGGGTGTTTCATGTGGGGCTGGTGCCGGCGCTGAAGGTCAGCGGCCTTGCGCCATTATTGGTGCAGGACATCGCCGGGCAGATCGATCGCTGGTTGATCGGCGTGGCGCTGCTCGGGCTGTTGACCCAGTTGGCAGTGCTGGCGAGGGTGGATGGCCTGGCGGCCTGGTGGCGGCAGTTCCGCGGCCAGATGCTGTTGCTCGGCTTTGGTGCCTGTGTCGGCTACTACACGCTGCGCTACGGGATTTCCGTAGGGGAGCGCTGGCAGATGTTCTGTTTCCTGGTGCTGGGCTTTTCCGGCATCGTGCTGGTGGCCCAGCCGGTCCCGGTCAGGGTGCGCAAGGCGCGCCACTGACCGGCGCCACCCTTACTTGTAGCGGTGGATGTTGGACAGCTGCTTGTTCGGCTGTGGGTTCTTGCGATAGATCAGTGCCTTCTTGCCAATGGTCTGTACCAGCTCGGCACGGCCCGCCTTGCACAGTTCAGCGATAGCGGTGGCGCGCTCTTCACGATCGTCCGAGCGAATTTCGACCTTGATCAGCTCGTGATCGGCCAGCGCACGCTCCAGTTCGGCGATCACGCCTTCATTCAGGCCGTTACCGGCAACGATCAGGACCGGTTTCAGGTCGTGACCAATAGACTTGTACTGTTTCTTCTGCTCGTTATTGAGCGGCATAATCTGACCCTTTTCGTCTGATTCTGTAAAATTGGTGGCCATTTTACCCGAGGGCCACTGGCTCCGCCCAGTCAATCACGACGCTAATCATCGAGGTGCCCCGTGGCGCAGCGTTCCAAAAGCAGCCATAACTGGCTGAGAGAGCATTTCAACGATCCTTTCGTCAAGCAGGCGCAGAAGGATGGCTACCGCTCGCGTGCGAGCTACAAACTGCTGGAGATCCAGGAAAAGGACCGCCTCATCCGCCCCGGCATGAGCGTGATCGACCTTGGCGCAGCACCGGGCGGCTGGTCGCAGGTGACCAGTCGTCTGATTGGTGGGCAAGGGCGTCTGATTGCCTCCGATATCCTGGAAATGGACTCGATCCCTGACGTGACCTTCATCCAGGGCGATTTCACCCAGGACTCGGTGCTCGAGCAGATTCTCCAGGCGGTCGGCGATTCACATGTGGACCTTGTGATTTCCGATATGGCCCCCAATATGAGTGGTACGCCCGCTGTGGACATGCCGCGCGCCATGTTCCTCTGCGAGCTCGCCCTGGACCTGGCAACCCGTGTGCTCAAGCCCGGCGGCGACTTCCTGATCAAGATTTTCCAGGGAGAAGGCTTCGATGTGTACCTCAAGGATGTGCGCAGCAAGTTCGACAAGGTGCAGATGCGCAAGCCGTCGTCCTCTCGGGATCGCTCCCGTGAACAGTACTTGCTGGCCAGGGGGTACAAGGGCGAGTGACTGTGGAAGGGCGGGGTGCCGATAGTTATTTCCAATCGGCCGCGGCCTCTGGATCGTCCGAACTTCGTGTAGTCTAGGTTTCACAAAGGGTTACAGACGGTGCCTGCGGATGCGCAGGTAATGTAGTAAGTTAGGGCGGTGAATATCATGCGAGGCACGGCTGCGTCGTGCGCCGACCTCAGAGGGTAGCTAATTGAACGACATGGCAAAGAATCTGATCCTGTGGTTGATCATCGCGGCTGTCCTCGTGACGGTGATGAACAACTTCTCCAGCCCTAACGAGCCGCAGACCCTCAACTATTCCGACTTCATCCAGCAGGTCAAGGACGGTAAGGTCGAGCGCGTGACCGTCGACGGCGCCGTCATCACCGGCAAGCGTACCGATGGCGACAACTTCAAGACCGTTCGTCCGGCCATCGCCGATAACGGCCTGATCGGTGATCTGGTCGACAATCACGTCGTGATCGAAGGCAAGCAACCCGAACAGCAGAGCATCTGGACCCAGTTGCTCGTTGCTAGCTTCCCCATCCTCGTGATCATCGCCGTGTTCATGTTCTTCATGCGCCAGATGCAAGGCGGTGCAGGTGGCAAGGGCGGGCCGATGAGCTTCGGCAAGAGCAAGGCGCGCCTGCTCTCCGAAGACCAGGTGAAAACCACACTGGCCGATGTCGCCGGTTGCGATGAAGCCAAGGAAGAAGTCGGCGAACTGGTCGAATTCCTGCGTGACCCGGGCAAGTTCCAGCGCCTGGGTGGTCGTATCCCGCGTGGCGTGCTGATGGTTGGCCCGCCCGGTACCGGTAAGACCTTGCTGGCCAAGGCCATCGCCGGTGAAGCGAAAGTGCCGTTCTTCACCATTTCCGGTTCCGATTTCGTCGAAATGTTCGTCGGGGTCGGTGCCAGCCGTGTCCGTGACATGTTCGAGCAGGCGAAGAAACACGCGCCGTGCATCATCTTCATCGATGAGATCGACGCCGTCGGTCGCCACCGTGGCGCCGGCATGGGTGGTGGTCACGACGAACGCGAGCAGACCCTGAACCAGTTGCTGGTCGAGATGGATGGCTTCGAGATGAACGATGGCATCATCGTCATCGCTGCCACCAACCGACCTGACGTGCTCGACCCGGCGCTGCTGCGTCCCGGTCGCTTCGACCGCCAGGTGGTGGTCGGCCTGCCGGATATCCGTGGTCGTGAGCAGATCCTCAAGGTGCACATGCGCAAGGTGCCGGTCGGCGAGAACGTCAATGCCGCCGTCATTGCCCGTGGTACCCCAGGCTTCTCCGGTGCCGACCTTGCCAACCTGGTCAACGAGGCGTCGCTGTTCGCTGCTCGTGCCAGCAAGCGCCTGGTCGAGATGAAGGAGTTCGAACTGGCCAAGGACAAGATCATGATGGGCGCCGAGCGCAAGACCATGGTCATGTCCGAGAAAGAGAAGCAGAACACGGCCTACCACGAAGCGGGTCACGCTATCGTTGGTCGTGTCGTGCCTGAGCACGACCCGGTGTACAAGGTTTCGATCATTCCGCGCGGTCGTGCGTTGGGTGTGACCATGTTCCTGCCCGAGGAAGACCGTTACAGCCTCTCCAAGCGCGCGCTGATCAGCCAGATCTGCTCGCTGTACGGCGGCCGTATCGCCGAGGAGATGACCCTGGGCTTCGACGGCGTCACCACGGGTGCGTCCAATGACATCATGCGTGCCAGCCAGATCGCACGGAACATGGTCACCAAGTGGGGCCTGTCCGAGAAGCTCGGTCCGTTGATGTACGCCGAAGAAGAGGGCGAGGTGTTCCTCGGTCGCAGTGCTGGCAGCCAGCACGCCAGCGTCTCCGGTGAGACTGCCAAGCTGATCGATTCCGAAGTGCGCAGCATCATTGATCAGTGCTATGCCACTGCCAAGCAGATTCTCACCGACAACCGCGACAAGCTTGACGCGATGGCCGAGGCCCTGATGAAGTACGAAACCATCGATGCCGACCAGATCGACGACATCATGGCGGGCCGCACGCCGCGCGAGCCGCGCGACTGGGACAACGATGCCGGCACCTCCGGCAACCAGGCCTCCCAGGGCGATCGCCCCGAGTCGCCGATCGGTGGTCCGGCGGCTCAACACTAAGGGTTCATATGGCCTCTCAGCAGTACCCGACCCGGTTGCCTTGCGGCAACCGGGTTCTTGATTTGTCCCGTACCCATGTCATGGGTATTCTCAATGTCACCCCTGACTCATTCTCCGACGGCGGTCGCTTCAATCGCCGTGACGAGGCCCTGCGCCATGCCGAGGCCATGGTCGCGGCGGGTGCCACGCTTATCGACGTTGGTGGCGAGTCCACCCGCCCCGGTGCTCGCGCAGTGTCGCCCGTCGAGGAGCTGGAGCGCGTCGCGCCGATCGTCGAGGCGATCAGCAGTCGCCTCGATGTCATCATCTCTGTCGATACCTCTACGCCTGCGGTGATGCGCGAGACGGCTCGGCTCGGTGCCGGGCTGATCAACGATGTGCGCGCCCTGGAACGCGATGGCGCGCTGGACGCTGCAGCGGACACCGGTCTGCCGGTATGCCTGATGCACATGCGTGGTGAGCCGGGTAACATGCAGGACAATCCACGATATGACGATGTCACCGAGGAGGTGGCTAGCTATCTGGAGCGGCGCATGGCTGCCTGCGCGGCAGCTGGCATCGGCGCAGAACGAATCATTCTTGATCCGGGCTTCGGGTTCGCCAAGAACCTGGCGCACAACCTGAGCCTGTTCAAGCATATGGAAGTACTCTATCGCCTGGGGCGGCCGCTGCTGGTGGGCGTCTCGCGCAAGAGCATGATCGGCCAGGCGCTGGATCGTCCGGTCGGAGAGCGGCTGTACGGCAGTCTCGCGCTCGCGGCATTGGCCATGACCATGGGAACGAGCATTCTGCGCGTGCATGATGTGGCCGAGACTGTCGACGTGGTGCGCATGATCGCTGCGGTACAGAGCGCCGAATAAGAACGTTTGGAGTTTCTATGAGCAGAAAATACTTTGGTACCGATGGTATCCGTGGTCGCGTTGGCGAATATCCGATCACTCCCGACTTCATGCTGAAACTCGGCTGGGCGGCAGGCATGGCCTTCCGCAAGCAGGGCAACTGCCGCGTTCTGGTGGGCAAGGATACCCGTATCTCCGGCTACATGTTCGAGTCTGCGTTGGAGGCCGGCCTCTCGGCCGCCGGTGCCGACGTGATGCTTCTCGGGCCCATGCCGACCCCGGCCATCGCCTACCTGACCCGCACCTTCCATGCCGAAGCGGGTATCGTCATCAGTGCTTCGCACAATCCGCATGATGACAATGGCATCAAGTTCTTCTCGGGTAACGGTACCAAGCTGCCAGACGAGGTCGAGTTGATGATCGAGGAACTGCTCGATCAACAGATGAGCGTGGTTGAGTCGAGCAAGTTGGGCAAGGTTTCTCGAATCAATGACGCCGCGGGCCGTTACATCGAGTTCTGCAAGAGCAGCGTGCCCAGCAGCACTGATTTTGCAGGCCTCAAGCTGGTCGTCGATTGCGCACATGGCGCCACCTACAAGGTCGCTCCCAGCGTGTTCCGCGAGCTGGGCGCCGATGTCACCGTGCTGCACGCCCAGCCTGACGGTTTGAACATCAACGAGGGCTGTGGTTCTACGCATATCGAGTCGCTGCAGGCGGCCGTGCTGGTGGGGCATGCCGATCTGGGTATCGCCTTCGATGGCGATGGCGATCGGGTGCTGATGGTCGATCACACCGGGGCCATCGTCGACGGTGACGAACTGCTGTTCATCATTGCCCGTGACCTGCAGGAGCGTGGCAAGCTGCAGGGTGGGGTGGTTGGCACGCTCATGAGTAACCTGGGTCTGGAGCTGGCGTTGAAGGACCTCGATATTCCGTTCGCACGCGCCAAGGTCGGTGATCGCTATGTCATGGCCGAGCTGCTTGAGCGCGAATGGCAGCTTGGTGGCGAGAACTCCGGCCATGTGGTGTGCTGCAACCACACCACCACAGGCGACGCGATCATTGCGGCGCTGCAGGTGCTGATGGCGCTCAAACGTCGTGGCGAAAATCTTGCCCAGGCCCGTCAGGCAATTCGCAAATGCCCGCAGGTACTGATCAATGTCCGGTATGCCGCCGGCAGCGCCGATCCGCTGGAAAACCCAGCCGTGCAGGAAGCCAGTGCCAAGGTGACCGAGGCAATGGCAGGTCGTGGTCGTGTGTTGCTGCGCAAGTCCGGGACCGAACCGCTGCTGCGGGTGATGGTCGAGGGTGACGACGAAAATCAGGTGCGCAGCCACGCCGAAGCCTTGGCCAAGGTCGTTGCAGAAGTTTGTGCCTGAAAGATGCTTGCCAGCGTGATTCTGGTTGGGTAAGATCTGCGCCCACTTTGACCGACGAGGTAGAGCATGCGTCGCCCCATGGTAGCTGGTAACTGGAAGATGCACGGTACCCGCGCCAGCGTCGCTGAGCTGAGCCTGAGCCTGAGTAATCTGGCTCTTCCGAGTAGTGTCGAAGTTGCGGTGTTTCCACCGTCGCTGTTCATCAATCAAGTTGTTGATGCGCTGAAGAACAAAGGAATCATCGTTGGAGCACAGAATTCTGCAGTACAGCCCGATCAGGGTGCGCTGACGGGTGAAGTTGCACCCAGTCAGTTGGCCGACGTCGGTTGCAAGTTGGTCTTGATTGGTCACTCGGAACGCCGCCAGATCATTGGTGAGTCGGACGAAGTGCTGAATCGCAAGTTTGCAGCTGCACAGGCAAGTGGTTTGAAGCCGGTGCTTTGCGTAGGGGAAACCCTCGAGGAGCGCGAGGCTGGCAAGACGCTCGAAGTTGTAGGGCGTCAACTAAGCAGTGTTATCGATGCATTCGGTATCAGTGCTTTTGCCAATGCAGTAATTGCCTATGAGCCTGTATGGGCCATTGGTACTGGTTTGACGGCCTCGCCTCAGCAAGCTCAGGATGTGCATGCTGCCATCCGTGCTCAGCTGGCGGCGCAGGACGCCGAAGTTGCAGCGAATGTGCAACTTCTCTACGGCGGTAGCGTGAAGGCGGCCAATGCGGCCGAACTGTTCGGCATGCCGGATATTGATGGGGGGCTCATTGGTGGAGCATCCCTGAACGCAGACGAATTCGGTGCAATTTGTCGCGCCGCAGGAAACTGAACATATGCTGGAAACAGTCGTAGTTGTTTTTCATCTGTTGGCTGCGCTGGCGCTGGTAGCGCTGGTTCTGATGCAACAGGGTAAAGGTGCGGAAGCAGGTGCATCTTTCGGCGCAGGTGCTTCAAATACTGTGTTCGGAAGCCAAGGTTCTGCTACCTTCCTGAGTAAATTTACTGCTATACTTGCTGCCACTTTCTTTTTGACTGCACTTGGGTTAGGATACTTCGCCAAGCAGCAGGCACACCAGCTGACTCAAGCCGGTTTGCCAGATCCAGCGGTGCTGGAAGTCAAAGAGCAAAAGCCGGCAGTAAATGATGATGTACCGGTGCTCCAGGAACAGAAGAGTGAAGCCGCCCCAAAAGGTGATGTTCCTCCTCCTACCGAAGAGCAGAAGTAACGGGTTTCAAGATGTAGTATTGCCGAGGTGGTGGAATTGGTAGACACGCAACCTTGAGGTGGTTGTGCCCATAGGGTGTAGGGGTTCGAGTCCCCTTCTCGGTACCAATTGAAGCATGAGAGCCCGCTTTAGCGGGCTTTCTTGCAGGTGGAGGTCGGATTGACCCTGCAGAGGGTTCGGTCTTATACTTTCGCCCCAGCTTTGTCGCGGGGTGGAGCAGCTTGGTAGCTCGTCGGGCTCATAACCCGAAGGTCGTTGGTTCAAATCCAGCCCCCGCAACCAGCTTCAGCGGAGCCCCTTTTCAGGGGCTTTTTGCTAGCTGAACAGTTCTTCGCGTCGTTGTTCAACGGCGCTTTCAGGGATGGGCGCTTCGCCCATTTTTTATTTGCACAGCATGCACGAGGGGGTTCAGGTGTCGAGCAAGCTAGAACAGTTGCAGGCCTTGTTGGCCCCGGTTGTCGAGGGTCTGGGCTATCAGTGCTGGGGGATCGAATACGTTTCCCAGGGTAAGCATTCGGTACTGCGCATCTACATCGACAAGGAAGACGGGATCCTGGTGGACGACTGCGAAGCGGTCAGCCGTCAGGCCAGTGCGATTCTTGATGTGGAAGATCCGATCAGCAGTGAATACACCCTCGAGGTGTCCTCTCCAGGCATGGATCGCCCGCTGTTCACTCTGGAACAGTTTGCTTCGCATGCCGGCGAACAAGTGAAGATCAAGCTGCGTACGCCCTTCGAGGGGCGTCGTAACTTCCAGGGCCTTCTCCGCGGTGTGGAGGATCAGGATGTGGTGGTCCAGGTGGACTCCAACGAATTCCTGCTGCCGATCGACTGGATCGACAAGGCCAATATTATTCCCAGTTTTGACTGAGACGTGCCGGGCCCGGCGTACATTCCGGGTCTAATGGCTTGCGCAAGGCGAGGCGTACGATGAGCAAAGAAGTACTGCTGGTTGTTGAATCGGTATCCAACGAAAAGGGTGTACCGCCCGGCGTCATTTTCGAAGCGCTGGAAGTGGCCCTGGCCACTGCAACCAAAAAACGTTTTGAGGACGAAGTCGACCTGCGTGTGGAAATCAACCGCCACACCGGTAGCTACGAGACGTTCCGCCGTTGGACCGTGGTCGATGAAAACGACCTTGACGATCCGGCGATCGAAACCTGGCTGGACAAGATCAAGGACACTCACCCCGAAGCCAAGATCGGTGATGTGATCGAAGAGAAGATCGAGTCGATCGAGTTCGGTCGTATCGCCGCCCAGACCGCCAAGCAGGTCATCGTGCAGAAGGTCCGTGAGGCCGAGCGCGCACAGGTGGTCGATGCCTATCGCGAGCGTGTTGGCGAAATCATCTCCGGCACCGTCAAGAAAGTCACCCGTGACAACGTCATCGTCGACCTGGGCAACAACGCCGAGGCGCTGTTGGCCCGCGAAGACATCATCCCGCGTGAGACTTTCCGTGTTGGCGTGCGCCTGCGTGCCCTGCTCAAGGAAATTCGCACCGAGAACCGCGGTCCGCAACTGATCCTGTCGCGTACCGCACCGCAGATGTTGATCGAGCTGTTCCGCATCGAAGTACCGGAAATCGCCGAAGGCCTGATCGAGGTGATGGCAGCGTCCCGTGATCCGGGTTCGCGCGCCAAGATCGCCGTGCGCTCCAAGGACAAGCGTATCGACCCGCAAGGCGCCTGCATCGGCATGCGTGGTTCGCGCGTTCAGGCTGTCTCCGGTGAACTGGGTGGTGAGCGTGTGGATATCGTCCTGTGGGACGAGAACCCGGCGCAGTTCGTCATCAACGCCATGTCGCCGGCTGAAGTCGCGGCGATCATCGTCGATGAAGATGCCCATGCCATGGACATCGCCGTTGCCGAGGACAACCTGGCCCAGGCCATTGGCCGTGGCGGTCAGAACGTTCGCCTGGCCAGTCAGCTGACTGGCTGGACCCTGAACGTGATGACCGAGAAGGACATCCAGGCCAAGCAGCAAGCCGAAACAGGTGACATCCTGCGTAACTTCATCGAGGAACTGGAAGTCGACGAAGAGCTGGCACAGGTGCTGGTCGACGAAGGCTTCACCAGCCTCGAAGAAATTGCTTACGTACCGTTGGAAGAAATGCTCAACATCGATGGCTTCGACGAGGAAATCGTCAACGAGCTGCGTGCTCGTGCCAAGGACCGTTTGTTGACCAAAGCCATCGCTACCGAAGAAAAACTGGCAGACGCCCATCCGGCCGAAGACCTGCTCTCCCTCGAGGGCATGGACAAGGATCTGGCGGCGGAACTGGCGGTGCGCGGCGTGGTTAACCGCGAAGACCTGGCCGAGCAGTCGATCGACGACCTGCTCGACATCGACGGCATCGACGAAGAGCGTGCCGGCAAGTTGATCATGGCCGCCCGAGCCCACTGGTTCGAGTAATTAGGCGCGGCCTGAGGAGAGAAGTGCATGACGCAAGTCACGGTGAAAGAACTGGCCCAAGAGGTCGAGGCACCGGTAGAGCGCCTGCTGCAGCAGATGCGTGAGGCAGGTCTGCCGCACACCGACGCCGGTCAGGTAGTGACCGACAATGAGAAGCAGGTTCTGCTGACTCATCTGAAAAGCAGCCACAAGAGCAAGGCGGAAGAGCCACGCAAGATTACCTTGCAGCGCAAGACCACCAGCACCCTGCGTGTCGCCGGTAGCAAGAGCATCAGCGTAGAAGTACGCAAGAAGAAAGTATTCGTACAGCGTAGCCCGGAAGAGATCCAGGCCGAGCAGAAGCGTGAGGCTGAAGAGCGCCGTGCTGCGGAAAACGCTGCGCGTGAGAAGGTCGAGGCCGAGACTCGCCAGCGCAACGAAGAGCAGGCTCGCCGTCAGGCCGCCGAAGCTCCAGTTGCAGCGACTGCTCCACGTGCCGAGCCGGCTCCGGTTGCTGCCGAGCCTGTCGTGGCCGACGCCCCGGTGTCCGACGACGCCGCTGTACGTGCCGCCGAGCGCAAGAAGGACGAAAACCGTCGCAACGAAAACCGCACCCGTGACGACGACCGTCGTGGCGCCGGTGGTGAGCGTCGCGGTGAAGCCCCTCGCGTTTCGATCAAGGTCAAGGTCAAGGAGAAGGAAAAGGCTCCGACTCCGCGCGCTGCACCGCGCACCACTGACGAAGAGAGCGATGGCGCACGTCGTGGCCGTGGCGGCAAGAGCAAACTGAAGAAGCGTAACCAGCACGGCTTCCAGAGCCCGACCGGCCCCGTCATCCGTGACGTCAGCATCGGCGAGACCATCACCGTCTCCGAGCTGGCTCAGCAGATGTCGGTCAAGGCTGCCGAAGTCGTCAAGTTCATGTTCAAGCTGGGTACTCCGGTCACCATCAACCAGGTGCTCGACCAGGAGACCGCTCAACTGGTCGCCGAAGAGCTGGGCCACAAGGTCACCCTGGTCAGCGATACCGCCCTGGAAGATTCCCTGGCCGAATCGCTGAAGTTCGAAGGTGAAGTCGAGTCCCGTGCGCCGGTCGTGACCGTCATGGGCCACGTCGACCACGGCAAGACTTCGCTGCTCGACTACATCCGTCGTGCCAAGGTTGCCGCTGGCGAAGCCGGTGGTATCACCCAGCACATCGGTGCCTACCACGTGGAAACCGACCGCGGCATGGTCACCTTCCTCGACACCCCAGGCCACGCTGCGTTTACGCAAATGCGTGCCCGTGGTGCCAAGGCGACCGACATCGTCATCCTGGTGGTGGCGGCGGACGACGGCGTGATGCCACAGACCCGTGAGGCGGTTCAGCACGCGAAAGCTGCTGGTGTTCCGCTGGTGGTCGCAGTGAACAAGATCGACAAGCCGGGTGCCGACCTCGATCGCATCCGCAACGAACTGGCCGTCGAAGGCGTGACCTCCGAGGACTGGGGTGGTGACACTCCGTTCGTCAAGGTTTCGGCGAAGATGGGTACCGGTGTCGACGAACTGCTCGAAGCTGTCCTGCTGCAGGCCGAGATTCTCGAACTGACCGCTACCCCGACCGCACCTGGTCGTGGCGTTGTCGTCGAGTCGCGTCTGGACAAGGGCCGTGGTCCGGTAGCCACCATCCTGGTTCAGGACGGCACGCTGCGTCAGGGCGACATGGTTCTGGTCGGCTCCAACTATGGCCGCGTACGTGCCATGCTCGACGAGAACGGCAAGCCTGTGAAGGAAGCCGGCCCGTCGATCCCGGTCGAGATCCTCGGCCTGGATGGCACTCCGGAAGCCGGTGACGAGCTGTCCGTGGTCGCTGACGAGAAGAAGGCACGTGAAGTCGCCCTGTTCCGTCAAGGCAAGTACCGCGAGGTCAAGCTGGCCCGTGCTCACGCAGGCAAGCTGGAAAACATCTTCGAGACCATGGGTCAGGAAGAGAAGAAGACCCTCAACATCGTCCTCAAGACCGACGTGCGCGGCTCTCTGGAAGCACTCCAGGGCTCGCTCGGCGGCCTGGGCAACGACGAAGTTCAGGTACGCGTCATCGGTGGCGGCGTCGGTGGTATCACCGAGAGCGATGCCAACCTGGCGCTGGCTTCGAATGCAGTACTGTTCGGCTTCAACGTGCGTGCCGATGCCGGTGCGCGCAAGATCGTCGAGCAGGAAGGTCTGGATATGCGTTACTACAACGTGATCTACGACATCATCGAAGACGTCAAGAAAGCACTGACCGGCATGCTCGGCAGCGATGTTCGCGAGAACATCCTGGGTGTCGCCGAAGTGCGTGATGTGTTCCGTTCGCCGAAGTTCGGCGCCATCGCTGGCTGTATGGTCATCGAAGGTACCGTGTACCGCAACCGTCCGATCCGCGTACTGCGCGAGGACGTCGTGATCTTCGAAGGCGAGCTGGAATCGCTGCGTCGCTTCAAGGACGACGCCGCCGAAGTGCGTAACGGCATGGAGTGCGGTATCGGCGTGAAGAGCTACAACGACGTCAAAGTCGGCGACAAGATCGAAGTCTTCGAGAAAGTCCAGGTTGCCCGTACCCTGTAAGGGATGGGCGCGGCCCAGGCCCCGTCGCAAGGCGGCTGGCTGGGCCTCTGAAGGTAACGCCCGGTCAGGCACACCCGCCTGACCGGGCGTTTGCCGCTTTAAGATACAGGTAGCAAAAATGGCAAAAGAATATAGCCGTACCCAACGCATCGGCGATCAGATGCAGCGCGAGCTGGCCGAGCTGATCCGCCGTGAAGTCAAGGATCCACGCGTGGGCCTGGTGACCATCACCGCGGTCGACGTCAGCCGTGATCTTGGCCACGCCAAGGTCTTCATCACCGTGATGGGCCAGGACGACGCCGACGCAGTCCCCCAGACCCTCAAGGCGCTCAACAGTGCCGCCAGTTTCCTGCGCCTGCACCTCGGCCGGGCGATGCAACTGCGCAGTGTTCCACAACTGCATTTCCACTTCGATGAAAGTGTCAGCCGGGGTGTTCATCTCTCGGCACTGATCGAGCGTGCGGTGGCCGAAGATCGCCTGCACAAGGATGCTGACGAGCTGGACACCAAGGAGTAAGCGGTGGCCCAGGTCAAACGTATCCGTCGTAACGTCAGTGGTATCATCCTGCTCGACAAGCCCTTGGGGTTCACCTCCAATGCAGCCTTGCAGAAAGTCCGCTGGCTGCTCAATGCAGAAAAGGCCGGCCATACCGGCAGCCTCGACCCACTGGCCACCGGTGTGTTGCCGCTGTGCTTTGGTGAGGCGACCAAGTTTTCGCAGTACCTGCTCGATTCCGACAAGGGCTACGAAACCGTCATGCAGCTGGGGCAGACTACCAGCACAGCGGACGCCGAAGGCGAGGTGCTGCAGACTCGCGAGGTGACCGTTGGTCGCGCCGATATCGAAGCCGCGATCCCGCGTTTTCGCGGTGAAATCCGCCAGGTGCCGCCGATGTACTCGGCGCTCAAGCGTGACGGCCAGCCGCTTTACAAATTGGCGCGTGCAGGAGAGGTAGTGGAGCGCGAGGCGCGTTCTGTTACTATTAACCGCTTAGAGTTGCTCGAGTGCGAAGGCACCCGTGCGCGCCTCTCGGTCGGCTGCAGCAAAGGCACCTATATCCGCACGCTGGTCGAGGATATCGGTGAGGTGCTGGGCTGTGGTGCCTATGTCGCAGAACTGCGTCGCACCCAGGCCGGGCCTTTCGCCCTGGCACAGACCGTGACGCTCGAGGAGCTCGAGCAGGCGCATGCCGAAGGTGGCAACGAAGCACTCGATCGCTTCCTCATGCCGTCCGACAGCGGGCTGCAGGACTGGCCGCTGGTGCTGTTGTCCGAGCACAGCGCGTTCTACTGGCTGCACGGTCAGGCAGTGCGAGCACCGGACGCGCCGCAGTTCGGCATGGTCCGGGTACAGGATCACAATGGCCGCTTCATCGGTATCGGTGAAGTGAGCGAAGACGGGCGCATTGCGCCGCGTCGACTGATTCGGTCGGAATGACCGAAACCACAGGGCAGGGCTTCGGTCATGCGCTGTGGAACCGAGGATGGCTGTCAGTAGGCACGGTCAGACCTCTTTTTATTAATACAGGGATTTCAGTCCCTGGCCTATTGGACCCCGCTTGCGGGATCCGTTTATCAGGAGAAGCCAAATGGCCCTCAGCGTTGAAGAAAAAGCTCAGATCGTTGCCGATTACCAGCAAGCCGCCGGCGATACCGGTAGCCCGGAAGTGCAGGTTGCTCTGCTGACCGCCAACATCAACAAGCTGCAAGGCCACTTCAAGGCCAACGAAAAAGACCACCACTCCCGTCGTGGTCTGATCCGTATGGTCAACCAGCGTCGTAAGCTGCTGGATTACCTGAAGGGCAAAGACACCACTCGTTACAGCGCCCTGATCGGTCGCCTGGGCCTGCGTCGCTAATAGCGGCCTGGCAGTGGTGTGCATGGCGTGTCGCATGCTTGGGGAGCGCTGCTTGTCAGCGCTACCCTTGGACACGCCACGCGTATCTCCGAGGTTGGCAGCCTGATACCGTCGAGCGAATTTTCGCAAGACGCCCAGGCTCCCAGCCTCGTGTTGTATCTGGACGGTCAACGGAGTCGACACTCCCTTCCGCCCAAGAATTCGCAAGATCCCAGTTTTCCCAGTTCCCCCAAGAGCCACTGAAAAGGTAGGAAACCGTGAACCCGGTAATCAAGACGTTCCAGTTCGGTCAATCGACCGTCACTCTCGAAACGGGCCGCATTGCCCGTCAGGCCACCGGCGCCGTGCTGGTCACCGTCGACAACGATGTCACCGTGCTGGTGACCGTGGTCGGTGCCAAGCAAGCTGATCCAGGCAAGGGCTTCTTCCCGCTGTCCGTGCACTATCAGGAAAAGACCTACGCCGCTGGCAAGATCCCTGGCGGTTTCTTCAAGCGTGAAGGCCGTCCTTCCGAGAAAGAAACCCTGACCTCGCGTCTGATCGACCGTCCGATCCGCCCGCTCTTCCCCGAAGGCTTCATGAACGAAGTGCAGGTCGTCTGCACCGTGGTTTCCACCAGCAAGAAGACCGATCCGGACATCGCTGCGATGATCGGTACCTCGGCTGCCCTGGCCATCTCCGGCATTCCGTTCGAAGGCCCGATCGGCGCCGCCCGCGTTGCCTTCCACGAAAGCACCGGCTACCTGCTGAACCCGACCTACGAGCAACTGGCTGCCTCGAGCCTGGACATGGTCGTTGCCGGTACCTCCGACGCCGTACTGATGGTCGAATCGGAAGCCCAGGAGCTGACCGAAGACCAGATGCTGGGCGCCGTGCTGTTCGCCCACGACGAATTCCAGGCTGTGATCCAGGCCGTCAAGGAACTGGCCGCCGAAGCCGGCAAGCCAACCTGGGACTGGAAACCTGCCGTCGCCAACACCGCACTGTTCGACGCTATCCGCGCCGAGTTCGGTGAAGCCGTATCCCAGGGCTACACCATCACCGTCAAGGCCGACCGCTACGCGCGCCTGGGCGAGCTGCGCGACCAGGCCGTCGCCAAGTTCTCCGGTGAAGAAGGCCAGCCATCGGCGAGCGAAGTCAAAGACATCTTCGGCGAAATCGAGTACCGCACCGTTCGCGAAAACATCGTCAACGGCAAACCGCGTATCGACGGTCGTGACACCAAGACCGTGCGTCCGCTGAACATCGAAGTCGGTGTTCTGCCTAAGACCCACGGTTCGGCGCTGTTCACCCGTGGCGAAACCCAGGCCCTGGTGGTTGCCACCCTCGGCACCGCCCGTGACGCCCAGCTGCTGGACACCCTCGAAGGCGAGAAGAAAGACCCCTTCATGCTGCACTACAACTTCCCGCCGTTCTCGGTAGGCGAGTGTGGTCGCATGGGCGGTGCTGGCCGTCGTGAAATCGGTCACGGCCGTCTGGCACGTCGCTCGGTCCAGGCCATGCTGCCTGCTGCCGACGTATTCCCGTACACCATCCGTGTCGTTTCGGAAATCACCGAATCCAACGGTTCGAGCTCCATGGCTTCGGTCTGCGGCGCTTCCCTGGCCCTGATGGACGCTGGCGTTCCAATGAAGGCGCCGGTTGCCGGTATCGCTATGGGCCTGGTCAAGGAAGGCGAGAAATTCGCGATCCTGACCGACATCCTGGGTGATGAAGACCACCTGGGCGACATGGACTTCAAGGTTGCCGGTACCGCCAAAGGCGTGACCGCGCTGCAGATGGACATCAAGATCAACGGCATCACCGAAGAGATCATGGAGATCGCCCTGGGCCAGGCCCTGGAAGCGCGCCTGAACATCCTCGGCCAGATGAACCAGATCATCGGTCAGTCGCGTACCGAACTGTCGGCCAACGCCCCGACCATGATCGCGATGAAGATCGACACCGACAAGATCCGTGACGTCATCGGTAAAGGCGGCGCCACCATCCGCGCCATCTGTGAAGAAACCAAGGCCTCGATCGACATCGAAGACGACGGCTCGATCAAGATCTTCGGCGAAACCAAGGAAGCGGCAGATGCTGCCAAGCAGCGCATCCTGGGCATCACCGCAGAAGCCGAGATCGGCAAGATCTACGTCGGCAAGGTCGAGCGTATCGTCGACTTCGGCGCCTTCGTCAACATCCTGCCTGGCAAGGACGGTCTGGTGCACATCTCCATGCTCAGCGATGCGCGTGTAGAGAAGGTCACCGACGTGCTGAAAGAAGGTCAGGAAGTCGAAGTACTGGTACTGGACGTGGACAACCGCGGCCGTATCAAACTGTCGATCAAGGACGTCGCCGCTGCCAAGGCATCGGGTGTCTAAGCCTTATCGGCCCTGATGAAAAGGACCTCTTCGGAGGTCCTTTTTTTATGTGCGCAGAAAAACCTGTCGGACTTGCATCTTGCATGCAGGTTTTTCGCCGGGCTTGCAAATTGCACGACACCAACAAGATGAATGTTTTCGTAAGTCATTGTTTTTAAAGGAATCAAGCGAAGCGGAAAAACTGGCACAGCCCCTGCAACTACCTTCGTACCTGCAGCCAGGAACCACGGCGCAGATCTTTCGAATAAACAGGAGTGACCCACATGAAGAAGTTTGCCATTGCTGCCGCTACTGCTACCGCCCTGACTCTGTCCATGGCTAACGGCGCATTCGCCGCAGAGGCTACCCAAGCTCCAGTGATGCTGGCTTCCAACCAACCGGTGGCCGATGCCAAGCAAGAAACCTCGGACACCTGGATCACCACCAAGGTCAAGGCTGATCTGCTGACTGAAAAAGGCATCCCGGGCAGCGATATCAAAGTTGAAACCAGCCACGGTGTTGTCTCCCTGTCTTCGGACACGAAGGTCACCCCATCGCAGAAAGAAGCCGCGGTGAACATCACCAAGAAGATCAAAGGCGTGAAAGACGTAACTGCTGAAGCGCTGAAAACCGAATAAGGATTGTCCCGTCGGTCAGAAGGATCTGGCCACCCAAAGAGAAAGCCCCGGTATCTGCCGGGGCTTTCTCTTTGCGCATCTGAAATCGTTCAGGGATTACTCTGCGTCAAGATGCATCGGGGTGATCACTCGCCCGTCGCTTTCGGCCTGCCCCAGGCTGGTATCGATGAAGTACACCCGGTCATCCTCCAGCTTGCCCTTGTCTACCAGGTAGTCCTTGATGCTGCTCGCCCGATCCTGGCCGAGGTTGCGCAGCAAGACCGCGCTTTCGGCCCAGGATTTGATCACCGCCTCGCGCAGCTTGGTGGTGCGTTCGTCGCGGCTGAGCTTCTCCCATTCCGCAGGTGGCTGCTGCTTGAGACGGGTGCGGTAGATGCCCTCGAGCATGGCCGGCTTGTCGCTGTCGTCGACCACCAGCATCGAGGCATTGGCCGGCACCTTGTCGCCGCGACGCTGCAGGATCTTGTACCAGGTCGTCTGGTACTCGCGCTCCAGGCGTTGCTGGGCGATCAATGGGCCGTCGCTGCTCTGCGCGCTCGTACCTTCGATCTCCAGGCGCAGTTCCGGCCGCTGTTGCAGGGCCGAGGCCAGCTTGTCCAGGGCCGACTGGGCCTCGCTGCTGAGGTCGCTGGAACCGGGAGCGAAGGATACGTTGCCCAGATCTTCCGAACCGCCCCCGGCAATCAACCCGCCGATGAACTTGAACGGCGCCTGCGCTGCACGCAGCACCAGGTTGCGCAGGGTCTGCCAGACGATCGGCATGACGCTGAACTGCGGGTTGTTGAGATCGCCCGTGACAGGCAGCTCGATGGAGATCTTGCCCTCGGTATCCTTGAGCAACGCGACAGCGAGGCGAATAGGCAGGTCGACGGCATCGGGGCTGTCGACTTTTTCACCCAGTTGCAGTTGCTCCACCACGACCTTGTTCTCGGCCTTGAGCTGACCCTTGGTGATCACATAGTGCAGGTCGAGATTCAGGCGTCCCTTGCGGATCCGGAACCCGGCGAACTTGCCGGAGTAGGGCGTCAGGGTGGTCAGTTCGACGCGCTTGAAGCTGGTGGCGATGTCGAGGCTGGCCATCGGGTCGAACGGGTTCAATGCGCCCTTGATGGTCACCGGCGCGTAGCGATCAACCTTGCCTTTGACGTCAACCTTCGCCGGCAGCGGCTTGCGGTTGTCGATGGTGCCGATCTGGCCGTTCAACTGTTGCACGGCGGTGGCGAAGTTGGGCGTCAGTGTCAGGTCGGCGAAGTTGGCCGAGCCATCGTTGATATCGATCTGGCCGATTCGGATGCCCAGCGGCTTTTCAGTGCTGGCTGTGGCCGGTTTCGCTTGGCTGGCGGCGGGTGCGTCAGCAGGTTGCGGGATGAGAAGGTCGTCGACACTGGTGGTGCGGTCTTCGTTGATGATGAAGCGCGCGTAGGGCTGCAACAGGGTGATCTTGTCGATCGACAGGGCATCGCCGTGCACATAGGACAGCCCATCGACGTTCACCTGCTGCCATTTCACGAAGTCGCGCCCCTTGATCGTGTCGAGGGTGTGCAGTTGGTTGACCTGGGCCTTGCCCGCCACGCTGAAGGCCAGTGGCTCGGTGCCCTTGAGATCGACCTTGAGATCGCTGGCGAGCATGCCGCTGCGCAGCTCCAGGCGAATGAACGGGCTGATGTAGGCCTGGGCTACGCGCAGGTCGATGTCGCGGGTACTGACGTCCAGCTTGGCGGTGACCGGTGCCAGGTTGACCTGGCCGGCAGCCTGCAGCTTGCCCTGGCGGCCAACGCCGGTGTCGAGCTTGAGCGTGAAGGGAGACTTGTTGAGGCTGTCAAAGCCTTGCATGTCCAGGTTGAGCGGCCCGACATCGAGCGCTACGGGCTCTTTCTGGCTGCGGTCGGCCAGGTGAATCATGTAGTTGCGTGCCTGAACATCCTTGAGCAGTACCTGCCAGGGTTTGCTGGGCTGCTTGGCGGCGTTCTCCTCAGGGGGCGGCGCTGCGGTGGCGGGCTCGGCCTTTTCCTTGGGGGTGGCTTTGGCGGGCTGACTGGCGAAGAGTTTCTGCCAGTCGAGCTGGCCGTCACGTTCGAGCGCGGCCCAGGTTTCGAGTTTTTCGCTGCGGATCTTGCCGACGGTCACCAACTGCTTGGCCAGGTCGATGGAGGTTTCGCTGACCTCAAGGCTGGCCAGGCGCGCCAGCGGGCGGCCGTCGGGCGCCTTGATGGCGAAGGGCGCGACGCGCACGGAGGCGTTATCGAGCAGCAGCTCGGTTTCCTTGGACAGGTTCAGTTTGTAGTGGGTATCGAGGCTGAGCACGCCGTCTTCCAGCACCAGCGGTACGGCATCACGTACGTAGGGCCAGAACAGCTTCATCTTGCTGTCGGTGATCTTCAGCGTGCCTTCGGAGGTGATGGGCGACAGGCTCAGGTTGCCGCTCCAGTCGATACGCCCGCCGTTGGGACCATTGGCGACCAGCGTCATGTCGGCGCTGTCGTCCGGCAAGGTGCTGAGGTTCTTCAGTTCGAGGTTCATCGAGTCGTAGAGGAACTCGATGGGTTCGCTCGGGCGCAGGTCCTGGAAGTGCAGGTAGCCTTCGTTGAGCTTGATGCTGGCGACCCGCAGCGGGAACGGATCGCTCGGCGGCTCGTCCGGTTTCGGCTCGCTCGGCGGCAGCTTGAACAGCTGACTGAGGTTGAGGCTGCCGTCCTTGGCGAACAGCAGCTCGGTGCGCGGCTTGTCCAGCTCTACCGCGTCCAGGTGCAGGGCGCCGCTCCATAGGCTGTCGAGCGAGAGGTTGGCGTAGAGGCGTTCGAAGGCCACTTGCTCCTTGCCCGGCTCGCCGATCTGCAGGCCCCACAACGTCAGCTCGAGGCTGAACGGGTTGAACTCGATACGCTGCAGGTGCGCCGGCGCGGCGGCGTACTGCGCCAGTTGCTGGTTGGCGATGCGCAGGCCCACACCGGGAAGAATGAAGAAGCCAAGCAGGCTGTACAGGGCCACGATGGCCAGCAAGGCGCCAATGGCGCGATTCAATCCTTTGGGCATGTGCGGCGTCGTCTGTCTCGAGCGGAGGTGCTTGGAGTATGGCACGTCAAATCAGTTCCGATACATCGGAGAACTCTTAGAGCAAGCCCATCCGCCGCCGGGCGCGGTGCGCCGAACCGTCACGCATGGCCCAGCGCAACACGGGCGCCGCACGCTCTACGCCAAGACGTACCAGGCGCCGTCGCAGCGTGCCCTGGTGCTGACCGAGCATGACGCTGGCCCAATCGGGCAACAGGTCGATACCTGCGTGCAGCATCAGCTTGCCCACAGGCTCTGCCAGGCGACTGGGCGCCGGGGCTTCGAGCAGGATGTCGACCACTTCCAGGCTGCGAGCATCACAAAGCAGTTGTGCGCGCATGTGCTGCAGGTAGTCGTCCACCTGGCGGCATGAGCGCGGGACGTTGCGGGCGCCCAGGCGTTCGGCGATCAAGGCGATCTCGTCGTAGTAGGCGTCCTGGTCGGCCACTGACAATCGCGGGTTGCGGTAGCGCAGGTGAGCGGCGAGAAAACTGCTGACCTCGGCCACGTGTACCCAGGTCAGCAGGTCCGGGTCGCTGGCGGCGTAATGACGCCCATCGGGAGCGGTGCCGACCACCTTGAGGTGGATGGTGCGGACCTTTTCGATCAGCCATTCGGCATCTCGGGTCGAGCCGAAGGTGGTGCCTGAGATGAACTGGCTGGTGCGGCGCAGTCGGCCGAGCAGGTCTTCGCGAAAATTCGAGTGATCCCAGACCCCGGCCAGTGCCAGCGGATGCAACAGTTGCAGCATCAGTGCGCTGATGCCGCCGATCAGCATGCTGGGGAAATCACCATGTACTTGCCAACTGACGCTTTGCGGGCCGAACAGGCCCGGGTCGCCTTTGGGGGACTCCAGATCGAGCTGGCCGAGGGCCAGCCCGGTGAGGCTCATGACCTGGGTTTCGATGCGGCGACGTAAGGCTTCCATGGCGACCTGTGCTGGCCGCTTGGCGGCCGTCTATTGGTTGAGGCGTGTGTCGATGAGGCCCTGGACCACGCTGGGATCGGCGAGGGTCGAGGTATCGCCGAGGTTGTCCAGCTCGTTGCAGGCGATCTTGCGCAGTATACGCCGCATGATCTTGCCCGAGCGGGTCTTGGGCAAGGCCGGTGCCCACTGGATCAACTCGGGTTTGGCGAAACTGCCGATCTCTTTGCTGACCAACGCCAGCAGCTCGGCCTTGAGCGCATCGTTTGGGGTGATGCCATTCATCGTGGTGACGAAGGCATACACGCCCTGGCCCTTGAGGTCGTGGGGGTAGCCGACCACCGCAGCCTCGGCGATGCTGTCATGCAGCACCAGCGCACTCTCCACCTCGGCGGTGCCGATGCGATGGCCGGATACGTTGATCACATCGTCGATACGCCCGGTGATCCAGTAGTCGCCGTCGGCATCGCGGCGTGCGCCATCGCCGGTGAAGTAGTAGCCGGGCATGGGCTTGAAGTAGGTGTCGACCATCCGCTGGTGATCAGCATAGACGCTGCGGATCTGCCCTGGCCAACTGGCCTTGATCGCCAGCAGGCCGGCGCCGGGGCCTTCGATCAGCTTGCCTTTTTCGTCCAGCAGCACCGGTTGCACACCGAACATCGGTTGCGTGGCGCAGCCGGGCTTGAGACGTGGTGTTCCGGGCAGCGGGGTGAGCATGATGCCGCCGGTTTCGGTCTGCCACCAGGTGTCGACGATGGGGCAGCGCTTTTGCCCGACGGCTTCGAAATACCATTCCCAGGCTTCAGGGTTGATCGGCTCGCCGACGCTACCGAGCAGACGCAGGCTCTCGCGCGAGGTGCCCTGCAACGGTTTGTTGCCTTCGCGCATCAAGGCGCGCAGCGCTGTGGGCGCGGTGTAGAAGATGTTCACCTGGTGTTTGTCGACCACCTGCCAGAAGCGCGAGGTGTCCGGGTAGTTGGGCACGCCTTCGAACATCAGCGAGATGGCACCGTTGGCCAGCGGGCCATAGACGATGTAGCTGTGGCCAGTGACCCAGCCGACGTCGGCTGTGCACCAGAAGACTTCGCCGTCGCGGTAATCGAATACCACCTTGAACGTCATCGTCGCCTGCAGCAGGTAACCTGCCGTGCTGTGCAGCACGCCCTTGGGTTTGCCAGTACTGCCGGAGGTGTAGAGGATGAACAGCGGGTCTTCGGCGGCCATTGGTTCGGGGGCGCAGTCGTCGCCTGCGCGCTCGGTGGCCTCGTGGTACCAGAGGTCGCGTCCTTCGCTCCAGGCCACATCACCCCCGGTGCGCTTGACCACCAGCACGCTGCTGACGTTCGGGCAACTGGCCAGGGCTTTGTCGACGTTCTGCTTGAGAGGGATGCGTTTGCCGCCACGCACGCCTTCGTCGGCAGTGATCACCGTGCGACAGTCGGCATCGAGGATGCGGTCGCGCAGGGCATCGGGGGAGAAGCCGCCGAATACCACCGAATGAATGGCGCCGATTCGCGTGCAGGCGAGCATGGCGTAGGCGGCTTCGGGGATCATCGGCATGTAGATGCAGACCCGGTCGCCTTTCTTCACGCCGCGTGCTTTCAGGGCGTTGGCCAGGCGACAGACCTGGCGATGCAGTTCGCGGTAGGTGATCGGTTTGGCGTCTTTCGGGTCGTCGCCTTCCCAGAGCAGGGCGGTCTGCTCGCCACGCTTGTCGAGATGACGGTCGATGCAGTTGTAGCTGACGTTGAGCTGGGCGCCCTCGAACCAGCGTGCGGTGCCGGTCTTGAGGTCGCACTGTTGCACGCTCGACCAGGGTTTTATCCAGTCCAGGCGCCTGGCCTGCTCGGCCCAGAAGGTATCGGGGTCATCCACCGACTGGCGGTAGAGGCGGCGGTAATCTGCGTCGGAGAGTTCTGCGGCCTGGCTGACGGCCAGGGCCTGGGGGTAGTTGCGGATATCGAACATGGCGGGTTGTCCTGCTCTTGTCGGAGGGACTTCAACGGCTATTCGATGGACAGTGTAGCTGGAACTGTTGTTCAACCTGTGCTGGCCTCTTCGCGGGCGAGCCCGCTCCTACAAGGGCCCGTAGGAGCGGG
>NZ_JBNFMU010000229.1:0-40826 GCF_049942315.1 Pseudomonas wayambapalatensis | reverse complement strand
GTGGTCGCGCGCCGGGGAAAAAGGAACAATGGGCCAGAAAAAAATTGGAGGAGTGGTTTTTCCCGCAACGCGCCCGCGGGCGGCGCTCGATCTCATAGGCACCCAAAATCTTTCGGCAAGCACCTGTCAGCCTCTACACAACCACTTCGCCTGACGACTTCGGCAGCAACAGCAAAGCGAACCTGCACAGCCACTTGGGTTACCATACCCGCCCTCCGAGACCCCATCTCAAGCGCAGCCCCGACCGGTCGCTTGATTCGACACCAACAGGTCCTCCATGCGTCTGTTTCACACCTCCGACTGGCACCTGGGCCAGAGCCTCCACGGCCAGGAACGCGACTTCGAACACGCCTGCTTCCTCGACTGGCTGCTCGGCCAGCTACGCCTGCGCCAACCCGACGCGCTGCTGATCGCCGGGGATATCTTCGACACGGTCAACCCACCGGTCAAAGCCCAGGAGCGCCTCTACGACTTCATCGTCCAGGCCCACGAACAGCAGCCCAAGCTGGACATCGTGATGATCGCCGGCAACCACGACTCCGGCTCGCGCATCGAATTGCCCGCCGCCCTGATGCGCCGCCTGCGCACCCACGCCCTGGGCCGGGTGCACTGGCTGGACGAAGGCCAGCTCGACGCCGAGCGCCTGCTGATCCCGCTGACCAACGCCCGCGGCAAGGTCTGTGCCTGGTGCCTGGCCCTGCCCTTCCTGCGCCCGGCAGAAGTCACCGGTCCGCAACTGGGCGATGACTACCTGCAGGGCATCACCCAGGTGCACCAGCAGCTGATCGCCGCCGCCCTTGGCAAGCGCAAGAAGGACCAGGCGCTGATCGCCATCAGCCACGCCCACATGGCCGGTGGCTCGATTTCCGAAGACTCCGAGCGCAGCCTGATCATCGGCAACGCCGAAGCCCTGCCGGCGCGGTTGTTCGACAAGGCCATCAGCTATGTCGCCCTGGGCCACCTGCACAAGCCACAGAAGGTCAACCGGGAGAACCGCATCCGCTACAGCGGCGCGCCTATCCCGCTGTCGTTCGCCGAGATCAACTATCCGCACCAGGTACTGGAGATCGAGCTGGACGGCACCGAGCTGCTCAGCGTCGAACCGCGCCTGGTGCCGCGCGCCGTGGCCCTGCAGCGCATGGGCCCGGCACCGCTCGGCGAACTGCTCGAGCAGCTTGCCGACCTGCCAGTGATCGACCTTCTCGAAGACCCCAATCGCCAGCCATGGCTGGAAGTGCGGGTACGCCTGGACGAGCCGCAGCCCGACCTGCGCCAGCAGGTAGAAAGCGCACTGCAGGGCAAGGCGGTGCGCCTGGTGCGCATCAGCGCCGAATATGCCGGGCGCAATGCTCAGGACGAGGACGAACAGGCCTTCGTCGAGCTGTCGCAGATGACCCCGCAGGACCTGTTCGGCCGCGCCTGGGAGCAGGCCTACGGCAGCCCCGTCGATGAACAGATCCTGAGCGACTTCGCCCTGCTGCTGCAGGACGTGCAACTGGAGGAGCAGCCATGAAGATCCTGGCCATCCGCCTGAAGAACCTTGCCTCCCTGGCCGGTCCCATCGATATCGACTTCACTGCCGAGCCCTTGGCCAGCGCCGGGTTGTTCGCCATCACCGGGCCGACCGGCGCAGGCAAGAGCACCCTGCTCGACGCCCTGTGCCTGGCGCTGTTCGGCACGGTGCCACGTCTGAACGAGATCGGCCGCGAAGCCAAGGTGCCGGACGCCGATGGCGACATCCCCACCTCCGATCCGCGCAACCTGCTGCGCCGGGGCACCGGCAGCGGCTTTGCCGAGGTCGATTTCGTCGGCATCGATGGCAAGCGCTACCGCGCCCGCTGGGAGGCCAACCGCGCGCGGGACAAGGCCAACGGCAAATTGCAACACAGCCGCCAGAGCTTCTACGACCTGGACGGCGAACAACTGCTGGCCAGTGGCAAGAACGAATACAAGCAACTGGCCGAAGCCCGCCTGGGGCTGAATTTCGAGCAGTTCACCCGTGCGGTGATGCTGGCCCAGAGTGAGTTCGGTGCCTTCCTCAAGGCGGACGATCGCGAACGTAGCGAACTGCTGGAAAAGCTCACCAACACGGCCATCTATACCCGCCTGGGGCAGCGCGCCTTCACCCGCTCGCGCGAGGCCGCCGAGGCGCTCAAGGCACTTGAGGAGCGCGCCAGCCACTTGCTGCCGCTGGCCGCTGAGGCCCGTGCCGAACTTGACCAGCGCCTGGAGCAGGCGCAACAGCACTTCAAGGGCGAACAGGCGCGCGAGCGGCAGCTTGAACAACAGTGCATCTGGCTCAGCGAACAGCAGCGCCTGCTGGCCCAACACACCGAAGCCAGTGAAGCGCTCAAGGCCGCCGAGCACACCAGCGCCCAGCTCAGCGAGCAGCGTATCGATTTGCAACGCCTGGAGCGCCTGGCCCCCCAGCGCCATCAGTTCCACCGCCAGTTGACCCTGGCCGCCCAGCTCACGCCGCTGGCCGCCGAAATCGCCGAGCAGGTACGCCAGCAGACCGAACTGCACACCCGTATCGGCGAACTGGAGCAGGCGCAGCTCAGCGCACGCGATGCGCTCGCACAAAGCCAGGCGCAGCACAGCGAGAACGCCCCCCGCCTGCGGCAGGCCTTTGCCGCCCAGGACGGCCTCGCCCGCCTCGACCAGGACCTGGCGAAACAGCACTCGGCCTGCCAGCAGGCTGAGCAGGACCTTGCCGAAAGCCAGCAGCACCTGCAGCAGCTGGAACAGAACCAGCAGCGCAGCCTGGAACAACTGGCCCTGATCGACACCGCACTGGCCGACAGCCAACACCTGGCGGGCCTGGCCAATGCCTGGCAGGCCTACCTCCCGCAACTCAAGCAGGTGATGCTGATCGGCAGCCGCCTGGCCAAGGGTCGCGAAGAACTGCCAGGCTTGCAGGCACAGGCCAGCCAGGCCAATACCCAGCTGCAAACCCAGCGCGACAGTTTCGAGTTGCTGTTCCGCGAAGCCAAGGCCGAGCCCCAGGCCCTGGCCGAACAGATCGACCTGCTCGGCGGCATGCTGCAGGACAACCGCAAGCAGCAGCGCGCAGTCGAGGAACTGTCGCGCCTGCACGGTCGCGAGATGGAACTGCGCCAGCAGCTCGACGCCCTGCGTGAGCGGCAGCAACAGGCCATGCAGCAGCGCCAGCAACTGATCGGCGAAGGTACATCGGCCAAGGCCAGGCTGGAAACGGCAGAACAGGCACTCGCCCTCACCCGCCAGTTGCTCGATCGCCAGCGCCTGGCGCGCAACACCAGCGTCGAAGAATTGCGCGGCCAATTGCGCGACGGCGAACCCTGCCCGGTCTGCGGCAGCGCCGAGCATCCGTTCCACCAGCCCGAAGCGCTGCTGCAGAGCCTTGGCCGCCATGACCAGGCCGAAGAAGAAGCCGCGCAGAAACAGGTCGAGACCCTCAACGGCCAACTGGTGGAACTGCGCACCCAATTGGGCGTGGTCAACGCCCAGCTCAAGGATTTCCAGCAGCAGCAACAGCAACTCGGCGAACAGTTGCAACCCTTGGTGGCACAGGTGCAGGCCCACAGTCTGTGGCAAGCCCTGGCACCACAGGACGACAAGGCACGCAGCGTCTGGCTCGACAGCCAGCTGCGGCGCCTGGACGAGGAAATCGGCAAGGACGAGAAACGCCAGAGCGCCCTGCTCGCCCTGCAGAAGGACGCCGCACGCCTCACCCAGCAATTGCAGGCGGCACAAGAAGCCCAGCAACAGGCCCAGCGCCATCTGGACCAACAACACCAAGCCTTGGCCAACGACGAGCAGCAACTGGAGCAAGGGCTGAAGGACCTCGCCAGCGTGCTGCCGGGCGACGTGCTCAAGGCCCTGAGCGACGATCCGACCCACGCTTTCGTCGCCCTCGACCAGCAGATCAGCCAGCGCCTGCAGCAGCTCGAACAGCGCAAGGACGAACAGGAAGAACAGCAGGCGCGCCAACGCCAGTTGGACAAGCTGCGCGATCAGCATCAAGCACGGCTGGACACCCAGGAGCAACTGCGCCAGCAACTCGCCGCCCTCGAGGCCCAGCGACAGCAGGCCCAGGCCGCGCTGGCCGAGTTGCTCGGCGAACAGCCCAGCGCCGAAGCCTGGCAACAGCATATGGATGCGCAACTGGAGCAGGCACGGGCGCTCGACGCCGATACCGCACAACACCTGCAGACGCTGCGCACCCAAGGCGTGCAGTTGGCCAGTGAGCTCAAGGCCAACGGCAATCGCCAGCAGGCACTGGAACAGGAACACCAGCAACTGCACGGCGACATCGCCCAATGGCGCGCCGAACACCCTGAACTGGACGACGTCGGCCTGGAGCGCCTGCTGGCCATCGATAAGGCCGCCGTCAGCGCGCTGCGCCAGCACCTGCAAGATGCCGACAAGGCCGTCGAGCAAGCGCAGGTGCTGTTGCACGAGCGCGAACAGCGTCTGCAACAGCACAGCGCCGAGTCCGCCGTCCAGGCTTCGGCCCAAGACCTGCAGCAGAGCCTTGACGAACTGCGCGAGCAACTGGCCATCCACGAACAGCACTGCGCCGAGCTGCGTGCCCAGCAGGCCGACGACCAGCGTCGCCAAGAGGCGCACCAGGCACTCGCCGAGGACATCGACAAGGCCCGTGGCGAGCGCCAGCGCTGGGGTCGGCTCAATGACCTGATCGGCTCGGCCTCAGGCGATGTGTTTCGCAAGATCGCCCAGGGCTACAACCTCGACCTGCTACTGCACCACGCCAACAACCAGTTGCGCCAGCTGGCCCGGCGCTACCGCCTCAAACGCGGCGGCAGCGCCCTCGGCCTGCTGGTGCTGGATACCGAGATGGGCGATGAACTGCGCTCGGTGCACTCGCTGTCGGGCGGCGAGACCTTCCTGGTCTCGCTGGCATTGGCCTTGGGGCTGGCATCGATGGCCTCCAGCACCCTGCGCATCGAATCGCTGTTCATCGACGAAGGCTTCGGCAGCCTGGACCCCGAGTCACTGCAACTGGCCATGGATGCGCTCGACGGCCTGCAGGCCCAGGGTCGCAAGGTCGCGGTGATTTCCCACGTGCAGGAAATGCATGAGCGTATTCCGGTACAGATCCAGGTGCGTCGCCAGGGCAACGGCCTGAGCGATGTCGAGGTCTGCGGGTGATTCTCTATTCGTTCCGCCGTTGCCCCTGGGCCATGCGTGCGCGCCTGGCCCTGCGCTATGCAGGTTGTGACGTGGAAATTCGCGAGGTGGCGCTCAAGGACAAGCCGGCCGAGCTGCTGGCTCTGTCGCCCAAGGGTACGGTGCCGGTGCTCGATACCGGGGAGCGGGTGCTGGAAGAAAGTCTGGATATCATGCGCTGGGCACTGGCGCATGGCGATCCGCAGGACTGGCGGCTGCTGGCCGATCCGCTGGCGGCTGAACGAGGCGAGGCGTTGATCGCGCGCAATGACCGGGATTTCAAGGCACAGGTCAACCTGTACAAGTACGCCGAGCGCTACCCGGAGCATTCACGCGAACACTACCGCCAGCAGGCCGAGGCCTGGCTGGCGGAGCTCGAAGGCCTGCTCGAGAACAGGCCTTTCCTGCTGGCAGACCACCCAAGCCTGGTCGATTCCGCGTTGCTGCCACTGCTGCGCCAGTTCGCCGGGGTCGAACCTCAGTGGTTCGCCGAGGCGGCTTATCCGCGGGTGCGGAGCTGGTTGCAGGGATGGCTGGACTCAAGCCTGTTCAAGGCAGTCATGGCTCGGTGAAACAACCTTTTCTGTGCCAGGTCGGACTTGTTTCCAGCCGTCCGGCGGCCTGAACCGATAGGGAATAAACCCATGTCAGTTCGGCACCGTCCAAGTTGACATGCCCATGACCTGTCATTTTTGCCAGTGGTCAATAACGCGCATAGCGCAGTAGATTCCTCGTAAACCGCATCAACATGCGGTGTTATCTGAGGATGGATCCGATGAAAAAACTACTCGCCAGCCTGACACTTCTCGCTGCCACCAACGCTTGGGCAATGGATGCCAACGAAGAAGCCGGCCCATCACCCTCTGAATTTCCCACCGATTTCCTGGTGTATTCGGTGACTTGGCAACCCTCTTTCTGTGAAATGGAAAAACTCAGGAAGCCCCAGGACAAATGGGCTGCGGGTTGTGAGAACGCGCCACAGGCCTTCCTCACCCATGGAATCTGGCCTTACAGCAAAAGCATTGAGCCCAAGAACAATCGCCACCCACAATTCTGTGAGGCCCTGTCCAAATGTACGGGCAAGGAATGCACGATCTCCGACGAGCAGATGCAAGCAGTCCTGAAGATTCCCAAGCTGGCCAACATGGTCACGCAGCGACCAGAAGGTATGTTTCGCCATGAGTGGAGCAAGCATGGCAGTTGCTCGGGCCAGGAATTGCATAGCTATTTCGCGGACTTCGTGAATTTGCGCACCGTGGTGAAGTACGACCAATCCAAGTTCAATCAAATGATCGGGAAAGACACGCCTTTCGCCGAGATCAAATCCGCTTTCCCAGAGAACACCTCATTCCGCTGCTACCAAGAGCAGGGTAAGCAATACCTGCATGAAGTCTTCTACTTGATTGATCGCCAAGGAAACCCCTACAACGGCGAAAAGAACCTGCAAATCGGTGTCGCTTGCAACGACAAGGCACCTACCCATATTCCTGGCGGCAAGCCGCATGAAATCTGAAAGGTCTCTGCCAACGGCGAACACCTTTCACGCATTACTGGGCTGAACACCGCGTTGCTGCCATTGCTGCGCCAGTTCGCCGGGGTCGAACCTCAGTGGTTCGCCGAGGCGGCTTATCCGCGGGTGCGGAGCTGGTTGCAGGGATGGCTGGCATCGGACCTGTTCAAGGCGATCATGGTCCGCTGAAAAACCAATTGACCAGGTTCCTGTGGGAGTAGGCTTGCTCGCGAACACCGGCGGAGTCGGTGCCATGGCACCGTGGTGACTGCTTCGCCAGCAAGCCCGCTCCCACAAGAACCTGTCAGGGGTCGATCAGTTGCTGTGCTTGACACTCAGGGCTGCGTGGAAGTGGGCACTCTGGCGCAGGTACTGCTCGGTGTAGCTGTGGGTTTCGGCAGCCTTGCTGCGGCTTTCCGACTGGGCATGGACCGGCAGCACGACGGAAGCGGAAATGGCGGAAGCGGCAATGACCGGGAAGAGATTGAAGTTCATCGGAGTGTCCTCGTCTTCGGTGTTTGACAGTGGCCCTCTTGGGCCTTGGGTCAAACTTACGCCGACGAGGCGCTTGGCTGAAATTCATTGCAGCAGTAGCGATTATCACGCCGATTGATAGTCAATCGAGAAACTTCAGGTCCGAAGGCGCGTCCTGGGGCAGTGTCTGCACCGTTTCGCCAAGCTTGCCAGTACGCGGATCGCAGCGCATGACCACGATCTGGCTGCTCTTCTGGTTGGCCACCAACAGGAAGTTGCCGCTTGGGTCCAGAGTGAATTCGCGTGGGTGATCGCCTTCCACCGAGCGACGCTGCAACAAGGTCAACTGACCGTCGTCCTTGCCCACGGCGTAGACCACGATCTGATTGGCGCTGCCGCGGTTGCTGACGTACAGGAAACGTCCGTCGGCGGACAAGTGCAGGCCACCCGCGGCCTTGGCGGCAGGATCGCTGCTGTCGGTCAACGGCAGGCGCTGACGCTCATGCAACGCACCGTCCAGAACATCGAAGGTCACCACCTCGGCACTCATTTCCAGCGTGAGGTAAGCATGCCGGCCCTTGGCATCGAACAGCAGGTGCCGTGGCCCGCTGCCTGGCGGCAAGCTGACGAATGCGGGTATCGCCGGGCTCAACGGCAGGTCGGCACTGGCGCCGTCGTAGCGGTAGATGAACACCTTGTCGGCCCCCAAGTCACTGGCATACAGGTGGCGGCCATCGGGCGACTGGACCACCGAATGCACATGAGCACCGGCCTGGCGCTCGGGGTTGACCTTGCTAGGGGCATGGCGCAACTGCTGTAGCGCCGCCTTGAGCTTGCCGTCACGCGCCACCGGGACCACCACCAGGCTACCGCCAGGATCGGGCGCCACGGCGTAGTTGGCGACGAACAGGTAGCGCTGGTCGTGACTGAGGCTGGCGTGGGTCGGTTCGTCACCCAGACTGGCGACCTGGTTCAGCGGCGTGATCTCGCCATTGGCACTCACCGCGAAGCTGCTGAGGTGCCCCATGGGCGTTTCGTTCACCGCGAACAGTTGCCGCTGGTCGGCCGACAGCACCAGCCACGACGGGCTGACAGCCTTGACCACCTGCCGGGCTGGCGTGGCGATCTGACCACTGCGCGGGTCGAATTGATAACGGTAGATGCCTTGGCTGGCACCCTCGGTGTAACTGCCGACCAGCAAGGTGGCAGCGTGGGTGTGGATCGACAGGCTCATCAGACTAGCGGTCAGCAGGCGCTTCCAGGTCAGCTTCATCTTCGTCATCTTCCGGGGCGCGAAACGCACTCATCAAGACTAGACGGTGTTCTGCTTGGGCGTCGTGGAGCAACCAATCGTTCCCTTCTGCGCGGGCGGCAGCCATTTGCTCGGGGGTGAAACTCCAGCGGCGCAACTGGCGGCCGTCCATGCATTCAATCATGAGGCCGGAAGTGTCGCAGGTGAACTCGAAGGCGTGCAGGCCATCGATCAGGAGCATGTCGCAGGTTTGCAGTGCGGTCGCGAGAGGGGGCATGGGGGCACCTTGGGCTAGGAAGGTGGCCATTATATCTTCGGATCACTTCTTCGGATCACTGCAAGAGGCCTTGAAACCGTGCAGGAGCGGCCTTGCGCCGCTCCTGCACCAATAGCGTCGGTTTCCTCAATGGGCGAAGATCGAGCCACCCTCCTTGCCCACCATCTTCTCGGGCTTGATCAGGAACCGCGCCAGGGCCGGCAGCAGCCACAGCGCGCCGAACATGTTCCACAGCAGCATGAAGGTCAGCATCAGGCCCATGTCGGCCTGAAACTTGATCGCCGAGAAGATCCAGGTGCACACGCCGATCGCCAGGCACAGGCCAGTGAACAGCACCGCCTTGCCGGTGGAGCGCAGGGTCTCGTAATAGGCTTCCTGCAGCGGCAGGCCCGCGCGCAGGAAGCTTTCCAGGCGGCTGTAGATGTAGATGCCGTAGTCCACACCGATGCCCACGCCCAGGGCGACCACCGGCAGCGTCGCAACCTTCACGCCAATGCCCATGAACGCCATCAGGGCGTTGCCCAGCACCGAGGTCAGGACCAGCGGCAGGACGATGCACAAGGTGGCGGCGAAGGAGCGGAAGGTGATCATGCACATCACCGCCACGCAGATATAGACCAGGATCAGGATGGTCAGCTCGGCCGACTTGATCACCTCGTTGGTGGCCGCCTCGATGCCGGCGTTACCGGCCGCCATGAGGAACTGCAGGCCTTCCTTGTTGTGCGCATCGGCGAAGGTCTTGGCTGCAGCGGTGACGCGCTCGAGGGTCTCGGCCTTGTGGTCGTTGAGGAACACCAGCACCGGCGCCAGCGAGCAGTCGGCGTTGTACAGGCCATCGGCACGGGCGATGGAGTTGTTGAGGATGTCCGGGTTGCGCGAGAGGGTCTCCCACTTCAGGCTGCCCTCGTTCATGCCCTTGATCACCTGCTTGGACACGGTCACCAGGGAGATGGTCGACTGCACCCCCGGGGTGTTGTCCATGGTCCACATCAGTTCGTCGATCGGCGCCATGGTCGAGTGGATCGAGCAGCTCTCGGCCGGGGTCTTGACCATGATCACCAGTACATCCGAACTGGTCGAGTAGTTGTTGATGATGAAGCTGTTGTCCTGGTTGTAGCGCGAATCCGGACGCAGCTCCGGCGCGCCTTGGTCGAGGTCGCCGATCTTCAGGTTCTGGCTGTACCAGAGCCCGCCGGCAAAGGCGACCAGCGCGAGTGCGATCGACACCGGCGCCACCTTGGGGCTGGCGAAGTTCGACAACAGGCGCCAGAACGGATGCTCGCAGACCGCATCCTTCTTGCTGCGGGCGATGGCCTTCTGGCTGATGCCGACATAGCTGATCGCGACCGGCAGCAGGATCAGGTTGGTGAAGACGATCACCGCCACACCGATCGAGGCCCCGATGGCCAGCTCACGGATCACGCCAATGTCGATGATCAGCAGGGTAATGAAGCCCACTGCATCGGCGAGAATGGCGATCATCCCCGGCAGGAACAGCTGGCGGAAGGTGCGCCGCGCGGCGGTCAGGGCGTTGTCGGCATCGCTGGACTGCAAGGCGATACCGTTGATCTTCTGCACCCCGTGGGAAATGCCGATGGCGAAGATCAGGAACGGCACCAGCATCGAGTACGGATCGAGACCGAAGCCGACCGCGTGCATCAGCCCAAGCTGCCACACCACCGCCACCAGGGTGGTGATGAGCACGGCGATGGTGCTGCGGATGCACCAGGTGAACCAGTACAGCAACGCCCAGGTGATGACCAGCGCCACCCCGAAGAACATCGCCACCATCACCAGGCCGTCGATCAGGTCACCGACCTTCTTGGCGAAACCGACGATATGGATCTTCACGTTCGGGTTCTGCGCCTGGAACTTGTCGCGGATCTTCTCTTCCAGCTGGTGGGAGAATTTCTGGTAGTCCAGCTTGGTCAGCTTGCCCGGGTCCTGCGGGTCGGGGAAGTTTTCCAGCAGCGGAATGTCGACGATGCTCGACTTGAAGTTGTTGGCCACCAGCCGCCCGACCTGGCCAGACTTGAGCACGTTGTCACGCAAGGTGTCGAGGCTGTCCTGCGAGCCGTTGTAGGTGTTGGGGATGACTTCGCCGCCGGAGAAACCTTCCTCGGTCACTTCGCTCCAGCGCACGCTCGGGCTCCACAGCGACTTCAACCCGGCACGGTCGACGCCGGGGATGTAGAACACCTCGTCGTGGATCTGGCGCAGGGTCTCCATGTAGTCCTTGTCGAAGATGTCGCCATTGACCGCCTCGACCGAGATGCGCACGGTGTTGCCGAGGTTGGCCAGGTCATTGCGGTGCTCCATCATCTGTTCGATGAACGGATGCTGCAGCGGGATCATCTTCTCGAAGCTGGTGGAGGGGCGAATCTGCGTGGCCTGCCAGAACAGGAAGATGCTCACCAGCACGCACAGGGCGATGACCACGGGGCGGTTGTTGAAGATCAGCCGCTCGAGCAGGGTGGCCTTGTCCTTGTGGTGGGGCATGTTGAAATTCTCCGGACGGGTCATGGCCGAGCCTCCTCGGCGCCTTCAGCAGTGGCCAGGTGTATGCCACCCTGCCCCACCAGCAGCAGGCCGCCATCGACCAGGCCGCTGACACCGGCCAGCGCGATGCGGTCGGCGCGGTTGTACACCGTGAACGTCTGGCCATCGTCGCGGCTGCGCAGCACGCTGCCACCATTGCCGACCACGACGAGGCTGCCATCTTCGAGAAGCGTAGCGTTAGCCAGGCCGAATTCGAGCGGACCCCGCCCGGCCTCCAGCGGGATGGCTTGCCAGGTGTCGCCAAAGTCGGTGGAGCGCAACAGGTTGCCGCGCAGTCCGTAGGCCAGCAGCGTGCGCGCTTGCCCGGTGCCGGTCACGCCGAACAGCGAGCCCTCGTAGGGGCTTTCGACATGCGACCAGGTCTGGCCGTCGTCGCTGGAGCGGAACATGCTGCCCTGCTCGCCCACGATGAACAGGCCGGCATCCTTCACCTGGGTGATGCCATTGAGGTGCAACTGGTCGGGGTTGTCGAGACGCTCGGCGACGTCCTGCCAGTTCTGCCCACCGTCGGTGGTTTCCAGCAGCGCGCCATAGGCGCCGACGGCGAAGCCGTGCTGGGCATCGATGAAACGCACATCGAGCAGCGGGGCTTCACGGGAGAGGTCTTCGAACTGCTTGCTCCAGGTCGCACCGCCGTCGCTGCTGGCGAGAATCTGCGCGTCATGACCGACCGCCCAGCCACGCTTGTCGTCGAGGAAGAACACGGCAGTGAGCAGTTGACGGGTGGGTACCCGGGCCTGGGTCCAGGTCTTGCCCTGGTCGTCGGAGAACAGGATATGGCCGCGATCGCCGACCACCACCAGGCGTTTGCCGGCGTGTACGGCGTCGATCAGCAGGCTCTGGCTGGCCTTGGCCGATTCCACCGAGTATTCAGCGACGGCCGCGGCCTGTGCGGTGCCTGTCCATGTGCCCAGCGCCAGTAACGCGCTGGCCGTCAACGCCAAGGCTCCGCGCCTGGCATCCGCCCTCAGCCATTCCCTCATGACCGCCCCCTGTTGTGTTCTTGTAGTGGGTCAATGCCTTGCAGGTACTGCGAAAACCCTTGATCCAGAGCCCTGCAATAGCTTTGGGCCATCCTATCGGGGAAGATCGCGCGAACACAACGGGCGGGACGTTATGTTTTGTTAACCGCCCCATCGCTGCACGGGATACTGGGATGCTTTCCCCGCGAACGAGTGCTGTGCCGTGCCCTCCGCGCCGCTACGCATCCGGGAAATCTCCCACAACACTAAAGGAAGCCGCTGGCAAGACGCTTATTCCCCATCGCATTACGGTCTTTTCTGACTGCCTCCGAACGCTTTACCCGTTCACAGAGACATGCAGAACCCGACAAGGACCGTTTATGCCAAGCCAATCCGACTTGCGCTTCACCTTCACGCCCCTGGCAGGCAGCGCTGAATTCGAGGTGGTGTCGTTCACGCTCGATGAAACCGTCAGCACGCCATTTCAGTTGACACTCGATCTGGTCAGCCACGAAAACGACATCGACTTCGGCCATCTACTCGATAAACCCGCATTGTTCACCCTCTGGCAAGGCGCACGACCGGTACGTTATGTCCACGGCCTGGTCAGCAGCTTCAGTCAGGGTGAAAGCGGCTTTCAGCGCACCTTCTATCACGCTCGGGTAGAGCCACAGCTGGCCCGCGCAAGGCTGCGCTCGAACTGGCGCATCTTCCAGCACAAGACGGTCCCGCAGATTCTCCAACTGATGCTCGAACGCCAGGGCATCACGCGATTCGAAATCAGCACCGTGCTCGACCACCAGGTCCGTGAGTTCTGTGTACAGGCAGGGGAGACGGACCTCGACTTCATGGCTCGCCTCGCGGCCGAAGAGGGCTTGGTCTACCGCTTCGCCCACAGCGCCAAGCACCACACGTTGCTCATCACTGATCGTCTGCTGTCGATGGGAACGCTCACCCGCAGCGCCATCCAGGCCGATGACCAGGATCCATTCGATGACGACACACCCGGCGCCGCCTATACAGTGCTCTACCATTGCACCGGCGGTGGCGATCCGGAACAACCATGCCTGCGCAAGCTTCGCTACAGCGAGCAGGTCCGTACCGCACGGCAGGTGCAACGCGACCATACCTTCACACACCCGGCCTACCGCCAGGAGCACAGGGCGTGCGCGCCCGCCAGTCATCTGGCCCACCAATCGTCGAACTACGAACGCTTCGACTACCCCGGTCGCTACAAGCGTTACAAGGTCGGCAAGCCATTCACCGAAACCCGCATCAGCGCCCTGCGGCACGACGCCCGCATCGCCGAAGTCGAAGGTGATGACATACGCCTGCAACCAGGCCTGGGCTTCACGCTCACCGATCATCCGCGAGACGACTTCAACGTCCACTGGCGAGTCATCGGCCTGACCCACACGGGCAAGCAGTTCACCAGCCTGCAGGAGGAAGCAAGCCGCGCGGACCAGGGCACGCATTACCAGCACACCGCAGTGCTGGTCCCGGGGCTGGACGAGTGGCGCCCTGCCCCGCTGGACAAACCTCGCATCGACGGCCCGCACATGGCTACCGTCGTCGGACCACCTGGCGAGGAGATCTATTGCGACCAATGGGGACGCGTCAAAGTCAGCTTCCCGTGGGACCGTGAAAGCCACGACAACGAGTTCAGTTCCTGCTGGGTACGCGTCTCGCAGGGTTGGGCCGGGGGCAGTTGGGGATCTATGGCCATCCCGCGCATCGGCAATGACGTGATCATCCACTACGTCAATGGCGACCCCGATCAGCCCATGATCACCGGCCGCACCTACTGCGGCACCCAGCTGCCGCCCTACGACCTGCCCGACCACAAGACGCGCATGACCATCAAGAGCCAGACCCACAAAGGCAACGGCTTCAATGAACTGCGTTTCGAGGATGAACTGGGCTGCGAAGAAGTGTTCATTCATGCCCAGAGGAATATGAACACCAAGGTGCTTCATGACGACCAGCGCATCGTCGGCAACGACCGGACCACCAAGACTGGCCGTGATGCGCAGTCCAGCATTGCCCGGGACGAGACGACCAGCACAGGGCGTGACCGCCGCGATCATGTGCATCAGGACAGTTTCACCACCATCGACCGCAACGCGGTGCGCGACATCGGCAATGCCAGCAAGGAAACCGTCGGCACAGACCAGCATTTCACGGTAGGGCGAAACCAGACACTCATCGTCGAAGGTACTCGCACCCTCGAGATCCGCACCGGCCAACGCTTGCTGACCCCCTCCTACATGCTCCAGGGCACCGAGCGCATCCATATTCGTGGCCCCAGCGGCAAGATTGTCTTCGATGCCGACGGCATCACGATCGAAGCGACGAATATCCGCTTCAACGGCAACGTCACCTACCAGACGCCTGCAAACGCCCAGACCGACGCGATCGAAGCGGCGATCCGCGAGGGTTCTCCACTGATCGAGGAATGCCCCTTCAGCGAGAAGGGGGGCGCATGAGTTTTATTGCGCAGTTGCGCGAATGCGGGCTCGGAACAGAGCCTGCCAGCGGCCATCTGTACCTGCTCGCAGAAGCCTCCGCCCACCCAGGGTTGATAGGGCACCTGGAGTTCCAGGGCGCAAGCCACCTGTGCCTCTGGCATCTGGAACCGGGGAGCGGGCTGGAAAAACATGCCCCATGGCTGTTCCAGCTTACCCCCGACAGCGCCCTTGATACCTGGCTAGGTTCCGCGCACGGCGGCCTGGGCTGCACGGTGATCGAGACCGATGCAGCGATTGCAGCACTGGGGCGGCACCTGCGCCGGTTCAGCAAGATCCAGCAGGGCAAAAAACGCTATTTCCTGCGTCTGGGTGACCCCGGATCGCTGAGCTTCTATGTCGCGTCACTGGCAAGGCAGCCGAGTGCACTCGCGCAGTTGTTCGATCATGGGCGTCTGCGCACGCTTTATTTCCATGACCCGAAAACCGAGCTGGCAATGGCTGCACAACCATTGTTCGAGCAAGCAGCGGACACGTGCGAGCAGATGGGCTGTCTGGCCTGGCGGTTTCCTCGAGCGAAGGACACACCATGAAGCTGCCGCCTCTGGAACTCGAGGCTGTACGCAAAGCCATGCTGCATGCCAACAACCGCCGCCTTTCTCGAAGCCTGCTGGCAACGCTCGGGCCTTCGCTGGCCACACTGCATACCCGTCCCGAACGCGTGCCGCTGCTGGTCGCCTGCGTAACCGAGCTACTCGAGCATACCGAGGCCTACCACCCTGGTGACTACAGCATCCTGGTCCTGCCTCATTTCCTCCTGGGGCTGGGGTGGTGGAAAGACCCGGCCTGCGAGCTGCTGGCACACGTCGATCAAGCCCCCGGCATGCGCCAGCAGGAGCGGCTGGCCCTGTTGACCGAGCACACGATCAACCATCGCCAGCAGTTGGAGAAGCAGCTATCGCGCATGCATGACATCACCCTGTCCATGCTCGAGGCCCCAGCGCAAAGCGAAGATCCCAACCACCTCTGGTACGCCCTCGAGCAACTGATGACGCTGCGTGGTATCGCATGCGAAACGCAGCAGGCCAGTTATCGCCTGTACGAGGCAGATGCCTACGCCAGGTACGCGCTGGCCCGCCCCTCGCCCCAGGAACTCAGCGGCAACCAACTACTGGGCTACCAGCATTACGGCATACGGATTCCGCAGCCATCCGACGACCTGCGAAAGCTTGCCCCCCTCTCACGCCATCACGTGTTGTTGCACATCGCGCTAGCGATCACGTTCGGCCGCTATTTCCACCATAACCCTTTGTTCAGTTCATGGGTCAAGCCGCTGGATGAACTGCAATGCCCGCGCGAAAGAGGCCGGCAGTTGGCCCGGGAACTGATCGCTCACCAGCAAGCACTCAAGGACAACTTCTCGCATGCCTGAACCCCTCCCGAACTCTGGCCTGGAACGGTTGCGCCAGGATGTGCGCAACGGCGCCCTGCCCGCTCCAGCCAGTGTCTGCATTCCCTGCTCGCTCCCCGGCGCACTGTTTTCGCTCGATGGCATGGACGGTTGCGACTCGCTGCTGGGCATCCCCTCCGGCGATGGCGTCGGCCCAGGCTGGTTCCGCAACAACCCGTGGATCCGCGACCACGCCCGCAACTACCGCGATACGTTTCTGCAACAAGTGCTGGAACACGCCGGCACGACCCTGGGCGATGCCTGGCTCGCCGAGTTCCATGCGTTCGTCAGCCGCGAAAAATTCGAACTGCTGTGCGTCGATGAGCAGATCCGGGACAACGACCTGGCGCCGCCGGTGCTCGACCACATGGGTGTCCGTACCCATGACGGGCTCGGCTTCGAACTGCAGCGCAACTTCCTGTTCCTGGCCGGCAAGCTCTATTTCGCCACATTCACCCACGCCAGCTGGGCTGAAGCTGCGCGCGAGGAATACCTCGACGACAACGGCGAGCGTCGGATCAGCCCGCCGTATACCTGGCATAGCCCCACCGGCCTGTATCCCATCGCCGACGCGTGCGAGCAATTGGCACGGCATTTCATCGAGGCCAAGGCCAGCGCGCGCTTTTGGGCAAGCGTGGCAGGCGCTGGCGAAGCCGCCCTCGGCGTGTTGGCGATGATACCGGTAGTACGTGGCATCACCGGTGGTGTGACCGTGGGCCGTTATGCCTTCGCCGCCATCGAAGCCGCGCTGGCCGCCGATGCCATCGTCGATGGCAGCAGCCGCATGATCACCGGCGAGGGCTTGAGCATCGGCGAGCGATTCTTCACCGACCTGGCCCGCCTGGCCAACCCTGACACCGCCGAAGCCCGCGGCAAGCAGGTGTTCATGGCCATCAATCTCGCGCTGTTGCTGCCCGCGGCCTACGGTGGCGCCCGTTGGCTCATGCACAAGGTCCGCCCCGGCAGCGTGACCACTGTGCGCCTGGACGACACCGCCTTGAGCGAAGACGCGGTCCGACGGCTGGGCAGGCGCACGGCGGGCGAAATCAACGTACTGGAAACCCGTATCGACCGACGCGTGGTTGACGGCGGCCTGCCAGTGCGCGCCAGCGAGCTCCATTCAGTGGAGCGCAACGCCAGCCTGGTAGGCCTGGACGTCACCGGCGGCAAGGCCGACTACCAGTACATGGCCACCACCCTGCGCGACCGCCTGGTGGCGTTGATCCAGCACAGCGTCGGGCCGGTGCGCATGGGCGGCAGCCTGACCCGGGTGGTCGCCGATGCCGGCGAAGAAGCCCTGGCAGCGGCGTTGGTCAGTCACTGGAAGGTCAAGCCCGAGAACATCCTCGGGCTCAGCACCCAACCCGGCAAGGCCAGCCAGTTCGGGCTGAAGAACAGGAGCGATCAAGGCATCGACATGCTGGTATACGTGCCGCCACCGCCGTCGATGACCGTGAGGAATCCCACTACCGGGGCCATGCGCCATCACATCGATGGGATCAAAGGGACGGCACCGGTGGAAGAGTTGAGGTTCGAGGAAGGGACGTTGTTGGTGATCGAGGTGAAGACGACGCTGGGGAAGAGTAGGACGCCTGGTTTTTTAAAAACGCAGGCAAGAGGAGGCAAACAAAACATGCAGCGAATCGAAAGCCTCATAAGAAAACAGCGTCAGGGATGGGAAGAAGCTTCCTTGAAAGCAATGGATCCTGACTTCACATCAAAATTGACTGCCATCCGAAAGAGCACGCTCGAAGGCAAGACACTTCACATACACGCCCAGGTCTTCTTTGACCCTAAAGGCCAACCAAGTACGCTGATAAAAAATGCTAACGGCATCCAACTAAACCACTGGAACTAACATGAAAATAGAAACAAGCTTACGATTAACAAAAAGTTTAAAATTAATAGACTTCTGGGCCAAAAACAAGCCAACCTTAAACATCGATCACATCACAAGATATTTGGAGAGCAACGATTCATTTAGCATGGCCGCCGATGAGTTTTTCTCGAGAGGAATGGCGAAAATTGCAGATGCCATGCATAACACCCCACACTATGGGTGCAGAACCAAAACAGTACAACTCGCCCTTGGAGCTCTAGAACTACTTGTATCAGACGCGATAATGATTGAGCGCTTACGGAAAACCAATACAACGAGTTTTGATGACTTGGACGGCATTACCCATGTCATGTTTTGTGCGATTTCCACCGGCCAACTCAGTCGGATCGAGCCCTTCCATCAAACTGTTTTTTTCGGTTTAAACGGTGGTTACGGCGTTCACGACGGCCACAATCTGCCCATAGGCACCACCCTACGCTATGCCGCCTTTGGCCTCACCATCATCGGTGATTGGCTCGGCAAACCTCTCGACCTCGACAAACACGCGCTCCCCCGCGACCCTGCCTGGGGCCAACTGGTCGCACACTGGCGCGAACCCGATCCCGAAAAGCTCCTCCCAATCCTGCTAGCCGCTTGCGATACCCACGTCGAACGCATTGCCCTGAACTCACGCGAAGTCGACTCCGGCAATTTCGAGTTCGGCTCACCCTTCGAGGCCGTCTACCCCGCCGAAATCCTCGCCATCAAAAACCTGCGCCGCTCGCTCGGCCTGGAGACTCCCTCCATCGATCATCCGTTGATGAAAAGCCCCTACGCCATGTTGACCTTGCCGCCAAACACACCGTTGGAGCACGACGAACTGTTGGAGCAATTCATGAAAGCTGCCTGCCGCTACAACCCTGAAGCCGTTCCTGAGGGGTTGTATGAAGCTGTGCGCGAAACGGGCGCGATACGTTGACACATGCTTGCTCTGAAGCAGTGGCAGCGCCCTCGGTGCTGTCGAGGATCCGAGCATCATGGCCAACGGTTCAGCGGCGCTTGCACCGAGGAGAGGGTTCCAAGAACCAAAGGAGATCTGAAGCATGAGCAGACGCGGTGCCATTCGCATGGATGACGTCCACGCAGGAGGAGGCAGGATGATCGAGGCCAGCGGTATGCTGATCAACGGTCGTGCGCAGTGTGTACTCGGGGATCGAGCAGAATGCCCACTTCACAACGGGGTGTTCGCACTTGTTTCGGGCGGGGAGGACAGCATCAAGTCCAACGGCAGACCCTTGATGTTCGAGCCAGCCAAGCTGGACTGTGGCTGCCAGGTCAGGTCCAGTTGCTCGGCGGGATATGCCAAGCGCTGAACGGAGCATTGGCGCGAGTGTCCGCCTCATCGCCGACCTACCTGCTCGACTGGACTCAGGTTGGTCGACGATAAGGTCCATGTGATCAAGCCAGGCTCTTGCTCACCACCTCATACACATCACTGGACAGCGCCCCGGAGGCGAGGATCCGCTCGAGCTCGCCCTTCATCAGTGCCTGACGCGCGGCATCGTACTTGCGCCAGCGGGTCAGCGGCGCCAGTTGGCGCGAGGCGATCTGCGGATTGAGCGCGTTGAGCTCGATCACAAGGTCCGCCAGGAAGCGATAACCCGAGCCGTCGGCGGCATGGAAGTTGACCAGGTTCTGCCCGGCAAAGGCGCCGACCAGCGCACGCACCTTGTTCGGGTTCTTCAGGGTGAAGGCCGGGTGCTGCATCAGCGCCTTGACCCGCGCCAGCCCGCCCGGCAGGCTGCTTGCCGCCTGCACGCTGAACCACTGGTCCATGACCAGGGGATTGTCCTTGAAGTGCTCGGCGAAGGCCTCCAGCGCCTTGGCGCGCTCGGCTTCGAACGGCGAATTGACCAGCACGGCCAGCGCGGTCAGGCGCTCGGTCATGTTGTCGGCGTGCTCGAACTGCTCCAGCGTAGCCTCCAGCACCTGCGCCTTGCCGCTGAGCATCAGGTACGACAGCGCGATGTTCTGCAGGCTGCGGCGGGCGAAGTGCTCGGCTGCGGCTACATAAGCGGTGTTGCGCGACACTTCGCGGTTGGCCTGGTAGCGCGCCCACAGCGCATCGAACAGCTGCTCGGCGATCTGCTTGCGGGCGAACTCGCGGGCCGCATGAATCGCGTCGACATCCGCCACCTGGCTGATTTCGGTGAGGTAGGCCTCGCCTGGCAGCGACAGCATTTCGGCGACCATGGCCGGGTCCAGCGACTCGTTGCCCAGTACCGTACCCAGGGCAGTGGTCAGCCGAGGGTCGAGTTTCAGCGCTTCGCCGCGCTGATGCTGGCCGATCAGCTCCTGCAGCACCTGCACGGCCAGCTGCTGGCCCGCTTCCCAGCGGTTGAAGCCATCGCTGTCGTGCTGCATGAGGAACATCAGTTGGTCGCGGTCATAGGGGAAGCTCAGCTTGACCGGTGCACTGAAGCCACGCAGCAACGACGGCAGCGGCTTGGCGACGATGCCCTGGAAGGTGAAGGTCTGCTCGGCTTCGGTCACCGAAAGTACGCGTTGGGTCGCGGCGTTGGCAGCCGCTTCACCGGCCAGTTGCAGCGGCAGGTCATTGCCCTGGGCATCGAGCAGGCCCAATGCTACCGGGATCACGAACGGCAGTTTGTCGAGCTTGTCCGGCGTCTGCGGGCAGCTCTGGCGGAAGGTCAGGCTGTAGGTCTGCGCCGCGCCATCATAGGCTTCGCTGACCTCGAGGCGCGGCGTGCCGGCCTGGCTGTACCAGCGCTTGAACTGGGTCAGGTCGACGCCGTTGGCGTCTTCCATGGCCTTGATGAAGTCGTCGGTAGTCACCGCCTGGCCATCGTGACGCTCGAAGTACAGGTCGCTGCCCTTGCGGAAGCCCTCGGCGCCCAGCAGGGTACGGACCATGCCAACCACTTCGGCGCCCTTTTCGTACACGGTCAGGGTGTAGAAGTTGGAGATCTCGATGAAGCTGTCCGGGCGCACCGGATGGGCCATGGGGCCGGCGTCTTCGGCGAACTGGTGGGTGCGCAGGTAGGCGACGTCCTCGATGCGCTTGACCGTGCGCGAGTTCATGTCGGCGCTGAACTCGGCGTCGCGGAACACCGTGAAGCCTTCCTTGAGCGACAGCTGGAACCAGTCGCGGCAGGTCACGCGGTTGCCCGACCAGTTGTGGAAGTACTCATGGGCGACCACCCCTTCGACGCGCTGGTGGGCAGCATCGGTGGCGGTTTCGGCGCGGGCCAGCACGCAACTGGAGTTGAAGATGTTCAGGCCCTTGTTTTCCATGGCGCCCATGTTGAAGTCGTTGACCGCGACGATCATGAAGATGTCCAGGTCGTACTTACGGCCGTAGACCTCCTCGTCCCAGCGCATGGACTTCTTCAGGCTGACCATCGCGTGGTCGCACTTGTCGATGTTCTCGGGCTCGACGTAGATGCGCAGGGTCACATCGCGACCCGACTGGCGGGTGAAGCTGTCCTCGACGCACCAGAGATCGCCCGCCACCAGCGCGAACAGGTAGGCCGGCTTCTTGAACGGGTCTTCCCAGGTTGCCCAGTGGCGGCCGTCTTCTGCCGGGCCGCTGCCGACCGGGTTGCCGTTGGACAGCAACACCGGGTAGCGGTGCTGCTCGGCGATCACCGTGGTGGTGAAGGTGCTCATCACATCCGGGCGGTCGAGGTAGTAGGTGATCTTGCGGAAACCTTCGGCTTCGCACTGAGTGCAGAACATCTTGCCGGACTTGTACAGGCCTTCCAGCGCGGTGTTGCTTTCCGGATGGATCTTCACGCTGGTGTCGAGGATGAAGCGCTCAGATTTGGGGTGGAGGGTCAGGCTGCTGTCATCGAGCTGGTACTCATCGGCGTGCAGCTCCTGGTCGTCCAGCGCGGCGCGCTGCAGCGCCAGTTGCTGGCCATCGAGCACCAGTGGCGGCAAGCCGGCACCGCGCTCGGGGTTGCGGCGCATGACCAGTTGCGCATGGACCAGGGTGTGGTCCTCGAACAGCTCGAAGGTTAGGTGCGTCTCGTCGATCAGATACTCGGGCGCCTGATAGTCCTTGAGGTAGATCACTTGCGGTTGTTCGGTACGCATGGTGACGATCCTTTTACTGGAGCACGGCCAGCTGGTAGGCCGTGTACTTGCGAATATTGATCACGCCGGTGTCGAAGATCAGGTACTGGCCCTTGATGCCCAGCAGCGTGCCTTCCACCACCGGGTCCTTGTCCAGGTTGAAGCTGACGATCTTCTTCGGGTAGGCCTGGACCGGGTAGCGCATCTCGACCACTTCGGCATCGGGCAGTGGCTGGATCGCCTGCAGGCCGAAGCGGCCTTGCAGCTCGCGCAAGCCTTCGGCGCAGGCATCGAAGATCTGCTCGCGCACCGCGACCAGGTCCAGCGCTTCGGCATCGCCCTTGAGCAGGGTGCGCCAGTTGGTGCGATCCGGTACCTGGCTGCGCAACAGGTCTTCGACCAGGCCCGACTGTTGGCGGGTGGCCACGCGCATGATCGGCAGTGCCTGGCTGGCGCCCTGGTCGAGCCAGCGGGTGGGCAATTGCGTGGCACGGGTGATTCCCACCTTGATGCCCGACGAGTTGGCCAGGTACACCACATGGTCGGTCATGCAGAACTGCTCGCCCCACGACGGCTCGCGGCAGGTGCCGGCATCGTAGTGGCAACGTTCCGGGGCCATGATGCACACATCGCACTGGGCCAGTTTGGTCATGCAGGGGTAGCAGTAGCCCTGGCTGAAACTGGTCTTGGTGCGCTTGCCGCAATGGGTGCAGTGGATCGCACCGAGGTATTCCAGACGCAGCGACTGGCCGATCAACGGGTTGACCGGCACCTGCTCTTCACCGAGGCGAAAGCTGTACTGCACGACCGGTGCTTCGAGACGCACCGCCATCTTGCTCAAGGAGCCACGAGCGAGTTCGATCAATGTACCGAGTCCGACTTGAACAGAATGTTGGGGATCGGCGCGGATTTGGAGGCGCATTCCTGCGGCCCCATGTAGCCGGTGCGCTCTTCCTCGGGCAGGTTCTGGATTTCCCAGGCGATCACTGCCTGCAGCGACAGCTCCTTCTGCTCGGCGGTGAGCTTGCGGCCATCGGACCATTTGCCGAGTTCCACCGCCGTCTTCAGGCTCTGGTAGATCTCGGGGGTGATGTTTTCGATCATTTGCGCGAAAGTGGACATGAGCGTCTCCTAAATCAAGCCGACAGTTTACGCCGGGCCAGCAGTCCACCCAAGAGGCTTGTCGGGCATCCGATGAGCAACCCGCCGACATGGGCGGCATTGGCGATCTGGCCGAAGCCGAGCTGGCCGACCACGCCACTCAGGCAGATCACCAGCCAGATGAGCATCATCACCAGCACGCCGCGGGGCAGGCTGAACAAGGGGTTGGGCGCCAGCCACTGGTAGAGCCAGAGGTAACCGAGCAAGCCGTAGAGCACTCCGGACAGGCCACCGAACAGGTTTGGGCCGCCGATGAAATGCTGGGCCAGGTTCGACACCAGGCTGAACACCAGGGTCAGCGCCAGCAACGCCCAAGGCCCTTGGCGCAACTCGATGCGCCGCCCCAGCTCCCAGTACCACAGCCCGTTCATGGCCAGGTGCAGGACGCCGAAGTGCAGCAGCATGGGCGACACCAGGCGCCACCACTGGCCCTCACCCAGGCTTTGGGCCAGCGGCACGAAGTAGAGGTAGTCGCCCTGTACCTGGTAGTCCTGGAAGGTGAACCAGCTCAGGGTCGAAAGGTTTTCGCCAAGGCCGGTCAAGCCGACCACGGCAATGCACAGCAGCAGGATCGCAGCGGTGACCTTGCAGGCGCGCAACTGCTCCTTCAGCGGGGGCCGGGTCGGCTCGCTCGCGGGCGTTTGCGCACCCACGAGCGAATCCGCATCGGCATTACCGTCAGGGTAGCGGCGATAGAGCTCGAGCACCTGCGCGGCCATGGCGGGCGGCACCCAGAGCACTTGCTCACTGCCCTCCTCGACTACCCGGTGCGGCACCTCGAGGCGCCGCAACAAGGTGACGAAGCCACTGAGGTCGACACCCAGCGGCAGACGCATCACTTCGATCACGTTCATTGGCTGGCCTGCGGTCGGTCGACATCGACCCAGACGAACTTGTGCGGATCGATGCGGGTTTCGTCGTCCAGCCGGTAGGCGGCCAGCTTGCCGTAGAGCACCGCGCTGTAGTCCAGGCAGGCCAGGTTGGCGCGGATCGGCGCGGGGTGGCCGCTGCGCCAGTAGTGACCGACGAACAGCAGTGGTTCATCCTCCGAATAACGCAGCAGCGCGTTCTTCTGGCTGTGGCTGAGCGGCGCGCGGGCCACTTCCTCGGGCAGCGCATCGGGCTGGAACACGATGTCGCCATAGGTTTGCGGGTCTTCCTCCCAGAATTTGGTGCGGAAGAAGGCGCGGGTCAGGCCGTCGCCGCCGGTCAGCGTGAGGCCGTCTGGCAGGCGCATGTCGGTGCCGCGCAGCAGGCGGTTGCACACGGTCGAGGCAAAGCTTCCCGAGACCGCAGAGGCCTGCACGAAGTGCTCGTCGATACGGCCGTTCGGGTATTGGGCGCGCAGTTGTGCGATCAGTTGGTGGTCCCAGCAGGCATGCACCAGGCGGAAACGCCCGGCGTCGACGAACAGCGGCAGGGTGTAGAACCACTGGATGAAATCATGCCAGTCGCCGGGATGCTGGGCGAATTGGGTGAGGGTCTCGTCGATGAGGCGGGCATGGCGCGGCGTGTGCTCGCGCACGAAGGCCTTGCCGCTGCCGGGAAGCGCCGGCGTGACCCAGCCCAGGGCGTTGTACTCGTGATTGCCCATGATGCAGTGGGCCTGGCCGGCTTCGACCATGTCATGGACGATGTGCAGCGCCTCGCGGATGCGCGGGCCTCGATCGACGATGTCGCCGAGGAACAGTGCCTGGCGCCGCGCATGGCGCCAGACACCACCCGTGCGCGTGTAGCCAAGGGTGTCGAGCAGGCGTTCGAGGGTCAACGCACAACCGTGAACGTCGCCGATGATGTCGAAACTGCGTGCCGGATCGAGCATCAGTCGTCCCTGCCCCCCAGACGACTGCCCCAGCCAAGCTTGGTGCGGCAGACTTCGTAGTAGTTATGATCCAGCGGATGGATCAAGCGCAGCTTCTGTGGCTTCTTGCTCACCGTGATGGTGTCGCCTGGAGCGCAGGTGAAGTGGTTCTGCCCGTCGCAGGAGACCTGCGGGTAGATCTGCAGGTCCTTGGCGACCACGATCTTCAGCTCGCTGTTGCCATCGACCACGATCGGCCGGCCAGACAGGGTGTGCGGGTACATCGGCACGATGACGATGGCATCGAGCTTGGGGTGCATGATCGGGCCGCCGGCCGACAGCGCGTAGGCGGTGGAGCCCGTGGGCGTGGCGACGATCAGGCCGTCGGCCTTCTGGCTGCAGACGAACTGGCCGTCGATGTAGATCTCGAACTCGATCATCCGCGTCGACTTGCCCGGGTGCAGCACCACATCGTTGAGCGCGTCGCCCTGGCCAATGGCTTCGTTGTGGCGGCGAACCTCGGCCTGCAGCAGGAAGCGGTTCTCGACCAGATAGTGGCCGTCGAGCACCTCGGCGACCTTGGTTTCCAGCTCGTCGGGGCGAATGTCGGTGAGAAAGCCCAGGTTGCCGCGGTTGATACCCAGCACCGGGATGTTGTGCCGGGCCAGCGCTCGGGCGGCGCCCAACAGGCTGCCGTCGCCACCGACGACGATGACCAGGTCGCAGACCTCGCCCAGCAGCTTGCGCGTGGAGGTCTGCAGGCCGTGGCCGGGCAGCACTTCGGCGATAGTGTCCTCGAGGATCACGTGCAGGTGGCGCTCGAGCAGGAACTTCTTCAGTCGGCGAATGGTGTCGAGCACCTGCGAGCTACCGAGGCGTCCGATGATACCGATATTGCGAAATTGCTCCATGGGGCTCCTGCAAGGCTCTGCGGCGGGTGACAATGCCTGGATTATGGGCGAAACGACCGGCCAGCGGCAAACCGGCTATGCTCGCAGGATGACGCCCTTCACCGACCTCCATGCCCTGCCCCGCCAGCTACGCCACTCTGGCGTGCGCGATCTGGCGTGGACGCTGCTGTCGTCGCCGCTGCTGAGCGAACCGCCCTGCCCGCAACGCCATCCGCTGGCGGCCAGCGGCTGGGCGGACGATCCCGGGCAGTTGCGCGACTGGCTGCTCGCCCTCGACCGCGATCCGCAGCCCTTGCAGGCGTGGCTGGCGCGCCTCACCAGCCGGCGCTTGGGGCTGTACTACGAAAGCCTCTGGCAATTCGCCCTGCAGCAGGCACCCGGCGTCGAGCTGCTGGCCGCCAACCTGGCAATCCGCCAGGGCCGGCAAACCTTGGGTGAGCTGGATATCCTGCTGCGCGATCGCACGGGCGACCATCACCTGGAACTGGCGATCAAGCTCTACCTCGGGCCGGATCAGGCTGATGCCCGCGACCCGGCGCAGTGGCTGGGTCCAGGTTGCCACGACCGGCTGGGCAGCAAGCTGGCGCATCTGGTCGCACATCAGTTGCCGATCTCGGCTCGGGCCGAAAGCCGCGAAGCCCTGAATCAACTGCAGGTGGGCGATGTGCAGTCGCACCTGTGGCTGGGCGGCTATCTTTTTCATCCATGGCCGGGACAAACCACATCCCCCTTCGGGGCCAACCCTGCGCACCTGCGCGGGCGCTGGCTGCATCGACGCGAGTGGGCGCAGTATGCCAGCGCTCACCCGACGGCACTCTGGCAACCGCTGCAACGCCATGCCTGGCTGGCACCTGCACGGGTCGAGGCTGGGGATCGCTGGGGGGCGGCGGGTTTTGCAGCCTGGCTGTGGCGCCTGGAGGAAGGAGCCGCGGCACAATTGCTGGTGAGGTTGGAGGAGGATGGTGAAGGCGCCTGGCAAGAGGCGGAGCGAGTGTTTCTGGTGCGTGACAGCTGGCCAAACTTATCGGGATGACCCAGGACCAGTGCTCGAGAAAATGCCGTTCCGAGCCCAAAAATCATCGAAACAACCGACCTGAAACAACGAAAAATTACCAATCGACGCGCTAAAGTCCACACCAGGCGCCAGCAAGAGCGCCCACCCAACCTGATGACGAGGACCGACCATGGTTTCATCCACTCCCGAGCCCCACTATGCGCGCCTGTCCATCACCCTGCACTGGTTGATGCTGGTGCTGCTCGCCGCCGTCTATGCCTGCATCGAGCTACGCGGGCTATTCCCCAAGGACAGTGCCGAGCGCGACCTGATGAAGAGCCTGCACTTCATGCTCGGGCTCACAGTGTTTGTGCTGGTATGGCTACGCCTGGCCATGCGCCTGACACGCCCGACACCGCCGATCGTGCCCAAGCCACCCGCCTGGCAGACCGGCCTCTCCCATCTGGTTCACGTGCTGCTTTACCTGCTGATGATCGGCATGCCGTTGGCCGGCTGGCTGATCCTCAGCGCTGCGGGCAAGCCGATACCATTCTTTGGGCTGGAGCTGCCTGCACTGATCGGCCAGGATCCGGACCAAGCGAAGTTCATCAAGGGCTGGCATGAACGCATCGGCACCTGGGGCTACTGGCTGATCGGGCTGCATGCCATTGCCGGGCTTTACCACCACTACATACGCCGGGACAACACACTGCTGCGCATGCTGCCCTACAAGTAACCGCGCCGCCCCTGCAGGCCACCGGTATGAACGAAGATCAGGCGGGTGCCGGGCGAAAATCGCCCGGCCTCGACCTGCTCACGCAGGGCCAGCAGCGCCTTCCCCGTGTAGATCGCCTCGAGCGGCAGACCGCTGTAACGCTCGCTGTCTGCAATGAATGCCAGCAACGCGTCATCGCGCCGGGCGAATCCAGCGCGGCTGGCGTCGTGCAGGCAATAGCCAGCTGTACCCGCCAACTGCGCAATGCCCTGCTCCACACCATGGTCGCGCGGCACCGCCAGGGCGCCATGCACCGGATGCGCGCCCTGCTCGGCCAGCACCAGGCCTGCCAGCGTGGTGCCGGTGCCCACCGCCAGCCACCAGGCGTGGTAATCGTCCCAACCGATAGACGCCAGTTGCGCCCGCGCCTGCTCGACGATCTGCCCACACCCCAAGGCGCCCTCCACGCCGCCCCCTCCCTCGGGGATGCAATGCCAGCCTGGATAGCGCGCCTGCCAGGGTTGCCAGAAGCCCTGCTCATTTCGCGCCCGGTAACCACCGTAGCCCAACCAGTGCAAGGTCATGCCCAGCGCCTCCAGGTCACGGACGGTCGGGGTGTCTTGCCGCTGACCACGCAACAACCCAGCGGTGGCGAAGCCGAAGCGCCTGCCCGCAGCGGCCAAGGCATGCAAATGATTGGAGTGGTTGCCGCCCAGGCTGATCAAGCCGGGTGCACCTGCCTTCTGGGCAGCACGCAGGTGGTGCTGCAGCTTGAACCACTTGTTGCCACTGACCAGTGGGTCGATCAGGTCCAGGCGCAATACTGCGCACGCCACGCCAGCCTGCACCAGCCAGGGCAGGTGCAGGCTTTGCAGGGGCGCGGCGGTGGAGCCGGGAAATCCATCGAACATCTGCAGCATCCCGAAAAACCTGCACGTTAGCAGGTCAACGGCGCCCCGTCTTCCAACTGTGGGCATTGCCGGTATCGATGAAGTCCTCCAGCGGCGTCAGCAGTGCAGAGACGCGTTTCACCCATGCTGATACCGAAATCTCGGGACGCACACCGTTGTCCTGTAGTTCGAAGATATACATCTTCGCTTCGGTCAAGGCCTTATCGATCGCACTGGCCCGATGCCGCACGGAATTGAGCAGATCGGGGCCGGTCACCCTGGATATCTCGCGCATGTACGCGGTGAAACCCGGGTCGGAGAACTTCGGGCGATAGCCAAGCTTCTGGCTCTCGCTGAAACGCTTGGACATTTCACGCAACACCGCATCGAGCAACGGGTTGCCCTTGAGCGAGGCGAAATGGCTGTTGTTGGGGCCGTAGAGCTGCAGGGTCATGTTGCTCACCACCCCGCCTACCGCCAGTTGCCCGGGCTGCAGCATGAAGCCTGGCAGCGGGCTGAGCAGTACATCGTCCATGTCCATGTACACACCGCCCAGTTCGTGTATCAACCTGTAGCGCAAGGCGTCGCAGGCCGCTGCGTAGTTACGGGTTTCCGGCCGGAGGAAGAACTTGAACACTTCGCCCTGCGGGCTATCTTCGAAAGGTTTGAAGAACACCTCCTGCCTCACCGCCGTGCAGGTCGCTCCCGGGTAGCGCGAGCGCAGCTTGCGCAACTGCACCACATTGCCCAACCCCCACCTACTGAGGCCCAGGAAGTGCAGATGCAATTTGTAACCGCCCTGTTGTGCCATCTCGATGTTGGCCTTGAGCGTAGCGTCGTGCGCCTCTATCAGAGCGTCTGCACTTCCGATCCAGATCTGGTGGATATCCTTGGGTAGCGGCTCCAGCCCACTGCTCGGCGGCTGCTCCGGCAGCACTGGCCGCTGGGGACACTCCAGCTCCAGACGCGCCTGCTGGCGCACCATTCGAGACGCCTTCGGGCCAGGATCGGCAGCGCCCACATAGCGGCTTGTCTGTTCATCCCACCGGTAGTACAAGCGTTTGGACGACGAGTACCAACAGCAGTACTCCAGATCGAACATCACCTTCAGTTCCTGGGCGCCGTCCATGATGCGGAAAACCCGGCCACTGCCATCGGCGCTTTCACTGACCCCACGCAGCGCGTTCACCGGCATCGTCCGAACCGGCAGTGGCTGGTCCATCCCCCCCAGCAGCCCCGGACGGCGCACGATCAGCCAGTCACCTGTGCGCGGATCACGTTCGATCCTCGGATCGGGATTGGAAAACAGCGAGCGGCTCTGAGTGTCGCCGCCTGATCCGATATGGAAACTCGAGGTCCGTTGCAGCGGGTCACGCACCTCATAGACAGGGTAGTAACGGCCCTGCAAAGACACGTTCAACCGGCCGTCGAAGACCAGCAACCCCTGCCGCGGCCCCTCAGAAATGGCAAAGGGTGAGCCCTGTGGCTTGGGCGCCTCGCTGATCGCAGCGACCGTCCGCGTACCACTGCCTCCCGCCAGGCGCAGCGGCACTCCCGAGGCGACGGGTGCCCTGAACCTGTAGAACTTGGCATTGGCCAGTCCGCTCATGCTGCTCAAGAACTCGATGGCATAGGCTCCGGCCTGCTCACGCTCCCCACTGGCTAGCGCCGCGTAACTGTTGAACAGGTAATAACCAAGCTCTGCGAGGTCGAGCATGGTCATGACCCGCGCGGGAATCAACGTACTCAACACGCGGAACACGGTGACAGCGATGTCCAGCCCACGCTCCAGTCGCAACTCGGCATCGGATACCGCCAGGCTGTTACCTTCGGCCAGCAGATAAGCGATCCGATAATCGAAAACAGCCATGCCCACCGATTGGCTGAGGGTTTGCGTGTCCAGGTCTGCGCCGGCCTTGCCATCCGCGATGCGAAGCAACAAAGGAAAGGCCTGCCCAAGCTGATGACGCCCGAACCGCGACACCCAGTACTCGGTGCTTGCGCTCCACTGCGCCGGATCTCGGATGCCTTCGAGCTCCCGGGTCATCACGGCGCGCAGGGTACTGCGGGAGCTGTGGCGCCTGAACGGCTTGCCGGACGGATGGCCGGGGGTGTAGCAAACCAGCGACGACTCGCCGGTTTCATGGAAGATCAGCACGTCACGCAAAGAGTTGCCACCCAGCTTGAGTACTTGCAACTCAGCGCGTTGTCCTTCGCGCAGAGGCCGCTTGCCAGGCGATGGATGATCCAGAACATCCTGGATAGCCTGATACCCGGAATCGTCCAGATCACCCGTGGCATGGGCCAGAAACGCATCGAGCCGCAGGCGTTTCTCGAACAGGGCTGTCGCGGCATCGCGGCGCCGTTGGTGCAGATCCTTGGTCTCGCCAGCAGCGGGTGTCGTCAACGCCTTGTTGATTGCTTGCTGATAGTGCTTCTGCAGGTCCAGTCGACGGCTCAGGGCCGTCAGCCGCGTGCTGGAGAGATAGCGCGACTGTGCCTGCGTCACGCCACTGAAACCGACCGTCCAACTGGCGTCGGCCCTGGCGTCCATGCGCATGGCAATGTATTCGACCAGCGAGCACTCGCTCTGCACGCTTTGCGACTGTGCAAGATCAGGGGTGACACCCGGTGCAAGTTCCACCTCCGGCAATTCAGGGCTGTATTCAACGATTTCGATCTCGACGGTGACTGCCCGGGGGTCCAGATCCTGCCCTTCCTCGCGCAACTCGGCGCGGATCCGATCACGGGCGAAATCCTCGAACGCGGGCAACTCCTTCCAATAGCCTTCGGCGAGGCTCTGCTGCCGGGCAATGTCGAGCAACATACCATCCAGTACCTTCTGCTGCGCTTGAGCGAGGTTGCGCAGCCCTTCCGGCAACTGTGCCCGCAGCAATTGGCGCTCGGCTTCGAACGCTAGCAACACCCGCGTGGAGCGTGCGCGTGACACATCCAGACCGTTGCGGTCATCCCATACACCAGAATGTTCGCTGGTCGCGCTGGCATACCAGGAGTCACGTTGCTGTTTGGCCAGATGCTCGAACGGATTGCCCTCGATCAACCCGGCTCGTACCTCGAAGCTTGCACCTTCACGCTCCCACTCCTCGAGCAAGTCCCGTTGCGCCTGCGGTGTCAGGCGCATCAACAAGGCCAGGCCCCAGGCGCGGTCCTCCAACAGCGCCTTGCGCACCTCATCCAGGGTGGCCTGGAGGTTGTCGTGACGAAGGACAAACCCAAGATATCCGCTGCAATACAACACAGCTTCGCCGGTCAGGGCCTGCCGCTCGGTCACATAGGAAAGTGCCGGATCGTAGCCGGCCGGGATTTCGGTGAGAACCAACATACCTGGCAGGGAGAAGGACTTCGCCGCGCCACCGGTGTGGACTGTCAGGTCGTAGACGCCACGTGCCAGGCTGCGGTCGGAGAAACGAGGGTGTTCGACGATGTCTTCGATCAGTGCCCTGGCTTCGGCAGTGAGCGTTCCGACGCTCTCCAGCAGCTGTACATCGTCCGCCAGGCTCGAGCGCACCTGCTGCTCCATGGCCAATTTTCGAGGAGCCGAAGACAACTGCGGGGGCACCTCCCAGTAGGTTTGCGCATCGTCCTCGAAACGGCTGAGCACAGCCTTGGCGTCGATAAGCTGCAAGGCGTCGAGCACCTGCTTCAGGGTCACGTCAACGAGCAGATCATCTTCGGCCAGCGAACTGGCGCTCGACGAAAGCACCGCCTGCGCCGGATCGAAGAGGTCGGCTTTCGTCTGTCCCAATCGTGCGGATTCGACCAAGGTTGTCAGGGCATGCGCATGGGCAAGCGAGCGTTCAGCAGCGCCATCGCCGCCGGTGAATTGCAACAGGTGCGGCGTACGCGCCAGCAGGCCCGGCAAGTGCTCCTCGAACAACGCGAGGGCTGCTGCCCGAAGCGTGGGCAGCGTGTCGATTTCAGGTAGTTGATCAGGCAGTTCGGCGGTAAGCGGCTGGGGCTGCGAGGTACTGGTCATGGCGGCAATCTCTCTGAAAACCGAGAGGTTGCCGCCACCGTGCGAACACACGGTACTAACTATGTCTGCCTAGAGTTCTGCCGCCAGGCGCGACCCCTGGTTGATCGCACGCTTGGCATCGAGCTCGGCGGCGACATCCGCACCACCGATCAGGTGCACCGATTGCCCGTTCGCCAGCAGCCCCTCATACAACTCGCGCTGGGGCTCCTGGCCGGCGCATATCACCACGTTGTCCACCGCCAGCAGCTGCGGTTCGCCTTCGCCAATGCGCACATGCAGACCAGCGTCATCGATCTTCAGGTAATCGACGCTGTTGAGCATCTGCACCTGCTTGTTCTTCAGGCCCGTGCGGTGAATCCAGCCAGTGGTCTTGCCCAGGCCGTCGCCGACCTTGGTTTTCTTGCGCTGCAGCAGATAGACCTGGCGTGCCGGGGCATGGGGCTCAGGCTTGACCCCCGCGATACCGCCGCGGGCTTCAAGGTGGGTATCGATACCCCACTCCTTCCAGAACGCCGCACGATCCTGGCTGGTCGCAACACCCTTGTGCACCAGGTACTCACTGACGTCGAAACCGATACCTCCGGCACCGATCACGGCAACTCGCTCCCCTACTGGCTTGCGCTCGAGCAGCACGTCGAGGTAGCTCAGCACCTTGGCATGCTCGACGCCGGGGATGGTCGGCGTACGCGGGGTGATGCCGGTCGCCAGGATGATCTCGTCGAATCCGCCCGCCGTCAGGTCGTCGACACCGACACGGGTGTTCAGGCGCAACGTCACGCCGCTGCTCTTCACTTTGTTGGCGAAGTAGCGCAGGGTCTCGAAGAACTCTTCCTTGCCGGGCACGCGCTTGGCCACGTTGAACTGCCCGCCGATCTCGGCGCTGGCATCGAACAGGGTCACCTCGTGCCCACGTTCGGCGGCGACCGTCGCCGCGGCGAGGCCAGCAGGCCCTGCGCCGACCACGGCGATGCGTTTCACCGCACGTACCGGCAGGTAGTTGAGCTCGGTCTCGTGGCAGGCACGCGGGTTGACCAGGCAACTGGTCAACTTGCCGCCGAAGGTGTGGTCGAGGCAGGCCTGGTTGCAGCCGATGCAGGTGTTGATCTCGTCCGCGCGGCCCTCGGCGGCCTTGTTGACGAAGTCAGGGTCGGCAAGGAAAGGCCGAGCCATCGACACCATGTCGGCATCGCCTTCGGCCAGCACCGCTTCGGCCACTTCGGGCGTGTTGATGCGGTTGGTGGTGATCAGCGGAATCTGCACTGCGCCGCGCAGCTTGGCGGTGACCTTGCTGAACGCCGCGCGCGGCACCTTGGTGGCGATGGTCGGGATACGCGCCTCGTGCCAGCCGATGCCGGTGTTGATCAGGGTGGCGCCCGCCTGCTCGATGGCCTTGGCCAACTGCACGATCTCCGCCCAGTTGCTGCCACCTTCGACCAGGTCGAGCATCGACAGGCGGAAGATGATGATGAACTCGCGGCCCACCGCTTTGCGTACGCGCCCGACGATCTCTACTGCAAGACGCATGCGGTTCTCGTAGCTGCCGCCCCAGCGGTCAGTCCGGTGGTTGGTGTGCGCGGCGAGGAACTGGTTGATGAAATAGCCTTCCGAACCCATGATCTCGACGCCGTCATAGCCGGCACGCTGGGCCAGTACCGAACAGTTGACGAAGTCGTCGATCTGCTTCTCGATACCCGCCTCGTCCAGTTCCTTGGGCTTGAACGGGTTGATCGGTGCCTGGATGGCACTGGGCGCCACCTGCCGCGGGCTGTAGGCGTAACGACCAGCATGCAGGATCTGCAGGCAGATCTTGCCTCCCGCCGCGTGCACCGCCTCGGTGACGATCCGATGCTTGTCGGCTTCTTCCTCGGTGCTGAGCTTGGCCGCGCCCGAGTACACGCCACCCTCGTCGTTCGGTGCAATACCGCCGGTCACCATCAGGCCGACACCGCCACGGGCACGTTCGGCGAAGTAGGCGGCCATCCGCTCGAAGCCCCCCGGGCGCTCTTCGAGCCCGGTGTGCATGGAGCCCATCAGGGTGCGGTTACGCAGGGTGGTGAAGCCCAGGTCGAGCGGGGCCAGCAGGTGTGGGTAGCGTTCGGCAGCCATGGAGGGACTCCAGATGAGGCGTGATCACGGAATGCGGGTGCCTCACACGGGCCCCGTCGTTTGTCTGCCGTCGACATTAAACAGGCGTTTGAACCGGCTCAATGATCGAAACTGACAACTTATTGATCCTGCTGCACAGCGGGACTACCCTAGGACACCCTTGGCCTAAAGATGCCGTACCGTTTCATGCGCAAACTCCTGGCAAGCGCCCTGGCGCTGGTGATGATCGCCGCCCTGTTCAGCTATGGCTTCTGGACCCAGCAGCGCCCGGAAGGTCATTACCTATCCGATTTGCGCATCCAACTGGCGCTCAACCAGGGCGTTCCCGGCGAACACGGCAACCTGCTGGGCATCGAGCCGCTGCTCTACCCCAGCGACTACCAGAACCTCGAGCGCCTGCACCGCAAGCTCTCGGCCTATCTGGAACAGGCCCGCGCCCAAGGCTTGGTCAACCCGCGAACGGTGGTGGTGCTGCCCGAGCATATCGGCACCTGGCTCTGGGCCCGCGGCGAGAAAAAGGAGCTGTACCAGGTCACCCAGTTCCGTGAAGCCTGGCAGTGGCTGGAACTGAGCAATCCCGTGCGCTACGGCCTGGCCATGCTAGCGGCCACTGGCGATGACCGCCGTTCCGACGCGCACCTGCGCATGAAGGCGCGGCAGATGGCCGCCGACTACCAGCAGCTGTTTGGCGGCCTGGCCCGCGAGTTCGGTGTCACCCTGGTGGCCGGCTCCATCGTGCTGCCGGCGCCCTATGTCGAAAAGGGTCAGTTGCATGTCGGCAAAGGACCGCTGTTCAACAGCAGCCTGGTGTTCGCCAGCGATGGCACACCACTTGGCCAGCCACAGTTGCAGCAATACGCCGACAGCGAGGTCCGTCGCTTCATCGAGGATGGCCAGGCCCAGCCGCTGCAGGTCGTGCAGACCCCGGCCGGACGCCTGGGTGTGCTGGTGGGCAGCGACAGCTGGTATCCGCGCAACCATGAGCTGTTGGCTCGCCAGTCGGTGCAACTGATCGCCAATCCGGTGTTTCTCAGTGGCAAGGGAAGTTGGCAGGCACCCTGGCGTGGCAACCGCCACCAACAGGCGGCCAACCAGTTGCCGTTGAGCAAAGGCGAAGTCAGCGAAGAGGCGGCCTGGCGTCAACTGATCCTTGCCGCCAACCCCAAGCTGCCAAGCATCAGTGTCTTCCTGCGCGGCCAGTTCTGGGAGCTGGGCAGCGACGGCCAAGGCTTTGTCAACCAGGCGGGCGCACAACTGGCTGGCAATCCCAGCCAGGGCGCCCGCCTGCTTAACCTGTGGCTGTAAGGGCATGCGCCAGCCACGCGTGCGCCTGGGTGACCTCTCGGTAGGTTTCGTCCAGCCGCTGACCGAAGCCCTGCAGGAACTGGGTCATGACCCGACGCCGCTGTTGCAACGTTATGGGTTGGATGCCGCGCGTGTGAATGAAGCCTGTGCCCGCCTGTCGATTCCCCGCTACATGCACCTGGGGCACGCAGCCATCGAGCTCAGCGCCGAGCCCGCACTGGGGCTGCGCATGGGACGCCTGAGCCGCCTGGCCCAGGCCGGCCTGGCGGGCGTGACGGCAGCACAGGCCCCGAACGTGCGGGAGGCTGCGCGTACTCTGCTGCGCTTCGAGCCGCTGTACGCTGCCAACTATCGTGGCAGCTCGGCCTTCATCGAAGACGCCCAAGGAGCCTGGCTGCGCTTTTACTCGATCAGCCCGTACAACACCTACAACCGCTTCGTGGTCGACTCGTTGCTGGCCGGCTGGCTGGCACAGTTGTCGGGGCTGGCCGGCACGCCGGTGCTGGCAGAACGCATGGAGATCGAGTTCGAAGCACCCGCCTACAGTGCCCTGTATCAACGGTTGTGCAGCACGCCCGTGCAGTTCGGCGCTGCCAGCAACCAGCTACGCCTCGGCCAGGCCGCACTCGCGCTGGGTAACCCACACCACTGCCCTAGCACCTGGCAGCACCTGCTGCAGCTGTGCGAAGCGGAGCTGGCACAGCGCACGCGTGTGCGCAGCCTGGGCGAGCGCATCACTCATCTGCTCGGCCCGTTGCTCAACGGCGGACGGGAACCTGATCTGGAGGAGGTGTCACACCATCTGCAACTGCCCACCTGGACATTGCGTCGCAAGCTGGCCGAGGAAGGCTCGAGCTTTCGCGGCCTGCTCAACGACACCCGACGCGACCTCGCCGAAACCTACATCCGTGACACGGAGCTGGCCTTCGGTGAGATCGCCTATCTGCTGGGGTTTGCATCAGCCGAAGCCTTCCAGCGCGCATTCAAGCGCTGGACGAGGCTGACACCGGGGGAGTTTCGCCGCCATCAGCGGCAAGTGGGCTAGAGCTCGGTGGCGTCTTCTGCCGGCTCCGGAGTGTCCAGTTCATATGCCTGGAATTCGAGAAGCTCTTCCTGATAATCGTCCATTGGCCTGCGTCCTCTTGCATTCATTTTTTCACGGGTCTGGCCATCAAGCTATGCGGGCCGGATGAAGGAATCATGACATCCCCATGAGGAATAAACGTAGCAGGCGTTCGAGTCGTTAACAGCAGCTCTTGTGTAACAGCGGATGAAGCATTTACCTAGAGTGACGAGGGGGCCGGCTCGCTGGTCGGTGCTGCTTGCTGCACCTGGATCGGCGCAGCTTCGACCGGCGGCGCGATAGGCTGCGAGCCCTGGCTATCGTCGACCACAGGCGCCGCTGGCGCCTCGCTGGCGGCTGGTGCGGCTGGTGCTGCAGCGGTCGGCGATGGCGCTTGCTCCGAAGGAGTCACCGGCGCTGCCGGCTCGACCTGTGGCGCGCTGCCAGACACCGGTACCGCCGCTGGCTGAACGGCCGGGGCCAATGCTGCAGGCTCGGGCAAGCCCAACTCCTGCGCCGGTTTTTCAGGCTTGGGCGGCTCCACTTGAGGGGTGGCCTTCTTCTGCTTCTTCGGCTTTGGCAGGTAGCTTTCGACCAGGGAGAAATAACGCTCGTAGAACTGCGGCGAAGTCACGGTTTCGCTGGCCACCTTGACCATGGAGTCGTCGGTGGAGCCGATCGGCATCGACACCGAGCCGAGGATGCCCACTCCGAGGCTGGCCGAGGTATTGGATTTTTTCAGGGTGTAACGATCCTGCAAGGCGTTGGCAAAGATCGTCGAGCGCTGATCGTCGCTGCTGTCGGGAGCACAGGTGATGTTGAAGCTGATCTGCAGGTGGTTCTCGGCGTTCTGCTGGAAGCTCTTGTTGCCGGCCACCTGGCTCGCGTCACTGCTGGTGATGATATAGCCCTGGCTCAACAATGCCCGGCGCGCGGCTTCGCACGATCCGGCATCGCTGACCTGGAAACTGCGCGAGAACGTCCCCGAGTCGTCGAAGTTCTCGTGTTCGTAGATCGCTGCCTTTTTCGAGGAACAGCCGGAAACACCCGCCAGCACCAGGGCCAGCCCGAGCGCTACTGAGACGGTAGATCTGGACATTGTCAATTCCGGGAAGAACGAATGGTGCCTATTGTGCAACACATCGCTGGGTCGCTGAAACCGCTGGTCGGTGAAGAGTCTGTCAGCATCAGGTAAATGTTCAAACTGACCCTGTCAGCTCCACGCCGATGTCTAACAGCACTGGTGATTGATATAAAGGCGGGTACTAGCCATTCACCAGGCCACAGAAACAAAAAAAGCGACCCGAAGGTCGCTTTCTTTGTGCCTCGAGGTGTTCAGTGACCTCGAAGCGGATATGGCGCAGCGGACGGGACTCGAACCCGCGACCCCCGGCGTGACAGGCCGGTATTCTAACCGACTGAACTACCGCTGCGCTATACATCGAGTGGTGGGTGATGACGGGATCGAACCGCCGACCCTCTGCTTGTAAGGCAGATGCTCTCCCGGCTGAGCTAATCACCGTTCGTCTCGGTGTGGCGCGCATTCTACGGAGGACCCTGTACCCTGGCAAGCACTTTTTTCAAATTTTTTATCTGATCTTTCAAAGACCTATGAATAAGTCACTGCTGGCCCTCTGACAGGGTTGGCCTGCAACCACTGCTCGGAGAATAATGCCCGCCTTATGCATTAAGGAGAGATTCCCCCTCATGTGGTTCAAGAACCTGCTGACCTACCGCCTGACCCAGGATGTCCCGTTCGAGCCTGAAGCGCTGGAGACCGCCTTGGCCAGCAAGCCGGCCCGCCCCTGCGCCAGCCAGGAGCTGACCACTTACGGCTTCGTCGCTCCGTTCGGCAAGGGCGAAGACGCTCCCCTGGTGCACGTCAGCGGTGAATTCCTGTTGATTGCCGCACGCAAGGAAGAACGTATCCTGCCCAGCAGCGTGGTCAACGATGCGGTCAAGGAGAAGGTCGAAGAGATCGAGACCGAGCAGATGCGCAAGGTCTACAAGAAGGAACGCGACCAGATCAAGGACGAGATCATCCAGGCCTTCCTGCCGCGTGCTTTCATCCGCCGCTCGATGATCTTCGCTGCCATCGCCCCGCGCCAGGGCCTGATTCTGGTCAACTCGGCCAGCGCCAAGCGCGCCGAAGACCTGCTCTCCACGCTACGTGAAGTCATGGGCTCGCTGCCGGTGCGCCCGGCCACCGTGAAGATCGCCCCGACCGCGACCATGACCGACTGGGTCAAGTCGCAGCAGCCTGCCGAAGGCTTCTATCCACTGGATGAATGCGAGCTGCGCGACACCGCCGAAGACGGTGGCATCGTGCGCTGCAAGCGCCAGGACCTGGCCAGCGAGGAAATCCAGTTGCACCTGAGCACCGGCAAGCTGGTCACGCAACTGGCCCTGGCCTGGCAGGACAAGCTGTCGTTCGTGCTCGACGACAAGATGGTGATCAAGCGCCTGAAATTCGAGGAACTGCTGCAGGAGCAGGCCGAGCAGGATGGTGGCGACGAAGCCGCGCAACAGTTCGACGCAAGCTTCCTGTTGATGATGATGACCCTCAACGAATTCCTGCCGGTGCTGTTCGAGGCCCTGGGTGGGGAAGAGATTCCGCAGGGGGTCTGATTCAAGTTGAAGGGCCGGTGCTGGGGTGGTTGTGTTGTCGCCAGTACCGACCTCTTCGCGGGCAAGCCCGCGAAGAGGCCAGTGAATGCCACAAAGCTATAAATAGAAAAGGAATCCCCCATGCGTGCCCTCGCCGCCTTCAGCCGTTTCGTCGGTAACACCTTCGCCCTCTGGGTCCTGGTGTTCGCCTGCCTGGCCTACCTGCAACCGCAATGGTTCATCGCCCTGAAGGTGGCGATCGTGCCACTGCTGGGGCTGGTGATGTTCGGCATGGGGCTTACGCTCAAGCTCGACGATTTCGCCGCCCTCGCCCGTCAACCCTGGCGCGTGGCGCTGGGAGTGGTGGCGCATTTCGTGATCATGCCGGGCGTTGCCTGGCTGCTGTGCCAACTGTTTCACCTGCCACCGGAAATCGCCGTGGGCGTGATCCTGGTCGGCTGCTGCCCGAGCGGCACGGCCTCGAACGTGATGGTCTGGCTGTCCAAGGGCGACCTGGCACTGGCTGTGGCCATCGCCGCAGTCACCACCCTGCTCGCCCCCTTGCTGACCCCGGCACTGATCTGGTTCCTGGCCTCGGCCTGGCTGCCCGTCTCGTTCATGGACATGTTCTGGTCGATCCTGCAGTTGGTGATGCTGCCGATCGTGCTCGGCGTGCTGGCGCAGAAGGTGCTCGGCGCGCGCGTACAGGTGGCGGTGCAGGTGCTGCCACTGGTGTCGGTGGTGAGCATCGTGATGATCGTCTGCGCGGTGGTCGCGGCCAGCCAGGCGAAGATCGCCGAGTCCGGCCTGCTGATCATGGCGGTAGTGATCCTGCACAACAGCTTCGGCTTCCTGCTGGGCTATCTGACCGGCAAGCTGTGCAAGCTGCCCCTGGCGCAGCGCAAGTCGCTGGCGCTGGAGGTGGGGATGCAGAACTCGGGCCTGGGCGCGGCCCTGGCAGCGGCGCATTTCTCACCGCTGGCGGCGGTGCCCAGCGCGCTGTTCAGTGTCTGGCACAACATTTCCGGGGCCTTGCTCTCGACCTGGTTCAGGCGCATGGAAGAGCCCCGCGGTGCTGGGGAGGAACAGGCGCAAGTCGGGCACTGAGCGGGGGTCTCTTCGCGGGCAAGCCCGCTCCCACACTCAAGACAGCTGGATACCTTGTAGGAGCAACTGTCTTGTTCAAAATCTAAAGGCCAGCCCAATCCCTGTGGGAGCGGGCTTGTCCCGCGAACACG